>WFRO01000474.1 GCA_015486475.1 Bacteroidales bacterium | reverse complement strand
TTCATTGACGTCTTCGATGAGGAGGCACACAAGATAAAGGATGTGAAATGGCTGGCCCAGGGCACCATCTATCCCGATGTGATCGAATCGGTATCGGTCAACGGTCCCTCGGCCACGATCAAATCGCATCACAACGTGGGAGGGCTGCCGGAGAAGATGCACCTGAAGGTGGTTGAGCCTCTCCGTCTGCTGTTCAAGGATGAGGTGCGCCGCGTAGGGGAGACCCTGGGCATCGACCGGACCATCCTGGGCCGGCATCCCTTCCCCGGGCCGGGACTGGCCATCAGGATCCTCGGGGAGATCACCCGCGAAAAAGTGAGGATCGTGCAGGAAGCTGATGACATCTTCATCTCCGGCCTGAGACGGGAAGGACTGTATGACAAGGTGTGGCAGGCAGCCGTCATCCTGCTGCCCGTGCAGTCGGTGGGGGTGATGGGCGATGAGCGTACTTACGAGCACGTGGTCGTGCTGCGCGCGGTCAACTCCACCGACGGGATGACCGCCGACTGGTCCCACCTGCCGTATGACTTTCTGGCTCGGGTCTCTTCGGACATCATCAACAAGGTGAAGGGCATCAACAGGGTGGTGTACGATATCAGCTCCAAGCCTCCTGCCACAATAGAATGGGAATAGATACTTTATAGCAAAAGATATGAAAATTTTCAGCAGACTTGCCGTTGTCGCTTTGACGTTCTGGATGTTGTCCATGCCGCATGCCGGCGCTCAGATCCTGAATGAGCAGGCGTTCAAACTGTTCAAACTGATCGACCTGATCTCCAGTTATTATGTGGATACGGTTAACGAAGCCAAACTGACCGACGAGGCGATACGGCAGGTGCTCAAGGAACTGGACCCCCATTCGGTATACATCACCCGCGACGAGGTGAAAGAGATGAACCAGCCTCTCCTGGGGGACTTCGAAGGGGTGGGCATTTACTTTAACGTGCTCAATGACACCATCATCGTCATCTCACCCATCAGCGGAGGGCCTTCGGAGAAAGCAGGGATACGTGCCGGTGACCGCATTGTGCGCATAGACGGGAAAAATGTGGCAGGCATAGGGATCACTACCTCGACCGTGCGTAAAAAGCTGATGGGTCCGGCAGGGACGAAAGTGTCTGTGGATATCAAACGGAGACGTGTGCAGGGGCTGTTGCATTTCACCATCACCCGCGACAAGATCCCGATATTCAGTCTGGATGCCTCTTACATGCCTGCCGAAAATGTGGGATACCTCAAGATCAACCGCTTCTCGGCCAAGACCATGGATGAGGTGCACAAGGCCCTGGATCAGCTGCCGCTGGACAAGATGGAGGGTCTCATCCTCGACCTGCGGGACAACGGAGGAGGTGTGCTTACTTCCGCTACCGACCTGGTGGATGAGTTCATGCCGAAAGGCAAGCTGATCGTTTACATGAAGGGTGAACATCTGAAGCGGGAGGATTTTTATACCACCGAGGGTGGACGCCTGCAGAAGGTGCGTCTGGTGGTGCTGGTGAACGAAGGGACCGCCTCGGCCAGCGAGATCTTTTCCGGCGCCGTGCAGGACTGGGACAGGGGCCTGATCATGGGGCGCAGGACCTTCGGGAAAGGACTGGTGCAGAAACCTTTCTACCTGCCCGATTACAGTATGATCCGTCTGACCATAGCCCGCTACTATACCCCCTCGGGACGCCTCATTCAGAAATCCTACAAGGAGGGATACGATGAGTACATGAAGGACCTGGAAGAGCGTTACCAACACGGGGAGTTCATGAACGCCGACAGTATACACCTGCCCGACTCCCTGAAGTATTATACCCTGGTGGACCACCGGCTTGTGTACGGAGGGGGAGGCATTATGCCCGATATTTTTGTTCCTGCCGATACGGCCGGAAATACGAAGTATCTCCGGGAGATGATCGGGAAAGGGGTGGTCACCGATTTTGTCCTTTCCTGGGAAGATGATCACCGGAAAGCTACGCTGAAAAAATATCCCACGGTGGATGAATATATCCGTAATTTCTCTCTGCCGGAAAAAGAGATCTCCCGGTTGCGGCAGATGGGGGAGAAGCAGCACATCGAAGCGGATGATGCGCTTTTCGAACGATCCCGTGATCACATGCTCCTTTTGATCCGTGCCCTGATCGCCAGGGATCTGTGGAACTCCACCGCCTATTTCAGGATCATTAATGAAGAATCTACGGTCTTCCAAAAAGCCTTGGAGATCATCGAAGATCCCGGAAAGTATCAGAAAATTTTCTCGGGCAAATGATCCTGCCGGCCGGTTGTATCTTCTCCGGCAGTTTTTCAATCTGATCGTGCATGACAGCAACACTGGTCAACTGGATCCTGATGCATGCTTCGCTGATCACGGAGGTGCTGGGTGTGCTGTTCGCCCTCATCTACCTCTGGTTCAGTATACGGCAGAACATCTGGCTGTGGCCGTTCGGCTTGCTTACCTCTTTCTTTTATATCCTGGTGTTCTACCACTCCCGCCTGTATGCCGACATGGGCCTGCAGGTATATTACCTGGTCATTAGTGTCTATGGCTGGTATCACTGGCTGTATGGCGGAAAGAGCGACCGGAAAGATGCTCTGCCGGTGACACGGACAACAAAGCAACAGGGCATCCGCCTCTTTCTGATCACCTTTGTGATCTACTGGATCCTTGCTGCCTTGCTCACTTACCTGCCCGGATGGCTGGGCATACCCGGCTCCCAGATGATCTGCTGGGATGCTTTCACCACGGCCGGAAGCATCGTGGC
>WFRO01000473.1 GCA_015486475.1 Bacteroidales bacterium | reverse complement strand
GTCACAGGGCCGGACAATGGATCCATTGCCTGCCATATAAGGCAGGGCTCCTTTATCCGCCGGGCCGAACTTTCCCCTGCCATCATTGATCAGCAACCGGTCTTCGAGGAAAGGATCTCCCTGCGGGTACTGTCCTCCTCCCCGGACAATATAGAGATCCTGATCACCGTCTCCATCGGCATCGAAGAAAACCGCATCCACATCTTCCCCGTAACGGTCACGCACCAGAAGAGGAACCTCTGCTACAGCAAATGTCCCGTTCCTTTGCTGAACAAATATCTCCGCCGGCTGTCCGGCCGCTCCCCCAGCGAAGAGGTCCTGCAGTCCGTCGCCGTTCACGTCCCCCACCGCCAGGGGAGGTCCTTCGGCAGCCAGGCTGTGAGGTAACAGGGGTTGCCGGGCCAGGTCGTCAGCCGGATCTTCTCTGTGCCTGAAAACCAGTCCCGGGATCTGCACAGGGGTGAACAATTTATTTTTTTTTCTTTCCGGCCTTCCTGCATCGGATCTCTGCACAGCGTCCTCCATGTTCAGAATGATCTTTTGGTCAGCCCGCACATTTTTCAATATCTGCACCGACCGGTCCGGCCAGCGGACCACAAGGGAGTCGATCACTGTATCCCCGCCCAGCCCGAAATGCAGCACATCCTCGGTGGCTGACATGAAGCCCCGCGTGGCGAACTGCTCTGCCACCTGCTGCCTGCCCCGGATGAAGAGGGTTACACGGGTTCCCACGCCCCGGGGGTTCAGACCCTGCCCCCGGAACGCTACGGAAAGATAATGCTTTGTTCCCCGGTCCGAGACATTGTTTCTGTAAACAAAAGCTTTGGCATTGATATTATTGACCACCAGGTCCAGGTCGCCGTCCCCGTCCAGATCGGCATAGGCAGAGCCATTGGAATAGGAGGGTATGTCAAAACCCCATTCCCGGGCTTTGTTGGTAAAGGTCAGGTCCCGGTTGTTCCGGAAAAGATAATTGACATCGGGATGCAGGGGCATTTTCTCATACAGCTCCTTATCCGAGAGCTTCTCAGTGCTGCGGCGTGGGAAATAGCGGTTTCCTCCCGTCAGGAACTGCACATAGTCCAGGTCATTGGCCCTGCGGTAGATACCGTTGGTGATGAAGAGGTCTTTCCAGCCGTCGTTATCCACATCGCAGAAAAGGGGCGACCAGCTCCAGTCGGTCGAATAGATGCCGGCCAGGCGGCCTATCTCGCTGAACAGCCCGCCCCCGAGGTTGAGCTGCAGGGTGTTCCGGACGAACTGAAAGTAATAGCCATATTTCCTTTTCAGCTCGAACAGCTGATAATCATCCTCCCCGCCCGACCGTTTCCGGATCGCCTCCTCATCGGGGAGCATGTCCAGCACGATGATGTCCGGGAGGCCGTCATTGTTGATATCCCCCACATCGTTTCCCATGGACGAGCGGCTGGTATGGGCAATATGATCCCGTAACTCCTCGGAAAAAGTACCATTTCCCCTGTTCATGTACAGATAATCATTCTCATGAAAATCATTGGAGATGTATATGTCCGGATAGCCGTCATTGTTCAGGTCGCAGATACTCACCCCCAGACCATAACCGATCTGGCTGCTGTAGATCCCTGCCTGTGCCGTGACATCGGTAAAATGATGTTTCCCTTCCGACAGATCGTTCCGGTAGAGGCGGTCACCCGCCCGGGGGTCTTTCTCATCCCGCAGTTTTGCACCCCCGTAGCTGCGGGAAGTATGGACCGAATGGTTCAGGAGGTACATATCCAGGTCGCCGTCCAGATCATAGTCAAAGAAAGCGGCCTGGGTGGAGAAACCCTGAAAAGCAAGGCCGTAATCTTCGGCCTCTTCCCGGAAGGTCAGGTCTCCCTGATTGATGAACAGCTCATTTCTCCCTTTCAGTCCCTTGTAATCCCCTACATGACAGACATATATATCCAGCAGGCCGTCGCCGTTCACATCCGCCATGGTGACGCCCGTTTTCCAGTCGCCCCGGCCGGCTACACCCGCTTTCCGGGTAATATCCCTGAACCTGAGATCCCCCTCGTTCAGATAAAGCCGGTCAGGATGCTGATTGGAAGTAAAATAAAGGTCCGGAAGACCATCGTTGTTGATATCCCCGGCAGCCACGCCGGCCCCATTGTTAAAATAAAGGTATTCGATAATATTGAACTTCTCCGTTTCCTTCAGATGATTGACAAAGTCGATATGGGTCCGGGAAACAGGCATCAGCGTCAGGAGGGTATCTCCCTGCCTCTGCTCCCTGTGACAGGAGATCAGGGCCAGCAGGCAAAAAAACAGGATGACACTTTTTCTGATCACGGTCTCAAAGTTTGGACGGTTCTTTCAGGATCCTGAAGACCTGAACGGGTTTGTTGCTGCGGGCCACCAGCAGCAGCATTCCCTGCTTTGTTCTCACCGGCAGGATGCTACGGATCTCTCCTTCCAGGAGCAGGCCGGTGTTGCGCACCGGAACATTCCTGAAATTCCCCCTGCCATCCCCGAGGAGGCAATTGCCGTAGCTGGCGTCGTACCTGCCCACCTCCGGTTTGACATTGTACAGATTGCCGCCCAGCAGGATGTCCGGGTTGCCGTCGTGGTTCACATCCGTGACCGTCGCGGCATATACGACCGAAAACTGTGTCTCCACAGGCAGGGAGCGTCTCGTAAAGTGACCTTTCCCGTCGTTA
Organism: Bacteroidales bacterium; assembly: GCA_015486475.1. GTDB lineage: Bacteria > Bacteroidota > Bacteroidia > Bacteroidales > VadinHA17 > DRPN01. The sequence continues at coordinate 4,419 of WFRO01000473.1, read as the reverse complement.
AGGAAAAGGGAGGTCTCCAGCTGATAAGCATCCAGGTGCAAAGCTTTCTTCAGCTGGGCCGGCGGAAAAATATCCGTGATCTGCTGGTTCTTATACTTCTGATAGGTATCATATTTTCTGCCCAGCCCGGGCAACTGGCTGATCAGGTCATGCTTGAGAGCCAGCGGATAAGAGGTATCACCTTCGAACACACAGATGATCTGCTCTACAGAGCCATTGAGATCAAAATCATTGACATACATGCTCACAGGTTTCTCAGGTGATGCATGGAAGCGGGAATTCAGGCCGTGGTTCCCGGCTACCAGGTCCATATCACCATCGTGGTCCAGATCGGCCACAGAGAGACAGTTCCACCAGCCGCTCGTGGCTCCGGGGAAAGCGGATGTATCCTCCCTGAAAGATCCGTTGTCATTCACAAATACTTTCAGCGGCATCCAGTCGCCGGCCAGGACGATGTCCATATCCGCATCGCCGTCCACATCCACCCAGTGCATGTCGTGGATCATCCCCACGTGCAAAAGGCCGGGTGCCACCCGGGCCGTTACGTTCCTGAAATGTCCCTTTCCGTCATTCTCCAGGATATAGCCATTGACAGGCACCCCGTAGGCAAAAGGTTTCATGCGTGTGCCCACGAACAACTCCATGACCCCGTCGTGATCATAGTCCATGGCCCGTACGCAGGAAGAGTTCTCATACTTGCCGGCGGGCAGGATCTGTGAAGACCGGGTGAAATGGCCCTTCCCGTCGTTGAGATAGAGTCTGTCTGCCAGGGCCGACGAGCTGGAGGGAAACTCATTGCCGCCGCGTGCCACATAGAGGTCCATATCCCCGTCGCCGTCGGCATCGAACAGGGCACAATCCATATCTTCGGAGATCCTGTCCTCCTCAAAGACCTTGTTGTCACCCGGGATAAAAGAGCCGTCGCTGCGTTGCAGGAGGAGCGCCCCTGCCTGTCCCTTGGCGCCTCCGATGAAGATATCTTCCAGGCCGTCGCCGTTCACATCCCCTTTGCACATCCGCGGTCCTTCGGTAGATAACATGTGGTAAAGCAGCTTGTCCCGCTCAAAGTCATTGAACTCGTCCTCTTTGTGGGTAAAAGGGACCAGATCCCTGTCCGTAATATCCCGGAAAAGATTGTCATCAATATGCACCGAATCGACCAGACGGATGGGCTCGCGGCGGGCATCTTTCTGATACAGGGTAAGGATCTGGTCGGCCGGGACATTCGTCAGCAGGGTCACCCGGTCATCCGGCCACTGGACCACCAGCGAGTCCACCACCGTCACATCTCCCAGGCCCAGGTTGGGACGGAAATCTACGGTCGATTTGAAGCCGCGCATGGGCATCTGCTCCAGGTAAACGTATTTTCCGTGGTGTATGGCAGTGATGCGCGACCCGATGCCCTGCGTATTGGCACTGTCCCCTACGAGGATCACTTTCAGAAAATGATGACCGGGGTATTTTTTGTCGGTTTCATTGCGGTAGATGAACATCGGCATGTTGACATTGTTCACAACCAGGTCCAGGTCGCCGTCGTTGTCCAGATCACCGTAGGCCGACCCGTTGGAGTGGCTGGGAGTATCGAGGCCCCATTCACGGGCCTTGTTCTCAAACCGGTAGTTCCCTTCATTTTTAAAAGCATAGCTGGGTATCTTCACCGAAGGAATGGCATCAATGAGCGTCTTGTAGTCCACGTCCTTGCCCTTGACGATGGACATGACCATGTCCCTGTTGGAAAAATACTGAATGTAATCCTGGTCGGTAAGGTCCTGGTAGATGCCGTTGGCGACAAAGATGTCTTTCCGCCCGTCGTTGTCGAGGTCCATGATCAGGGCCCCCCAGCTCCAGTCGGTGGCATAGACCCCCGCCAGGCGCCCTATCTCACTGAAGGTACCGTCGCGGTTGTTCAGATGGAGCATGTTCCTCGTGAACTGATGGAAATAGCCGTTCTTCTCATTGGCGCGGTAACTCTCCCAGCTGTCAAAGGTGGTCTTGGTCTTGAGGCGCGCATCATTGCGGGGGATCATATCCGTCACGAAGATCTCCGGGTAATGGTCATTGTTGATGTCCGCCATATCGGCCCCCATGGAAGCGGCTGAGATACACCGCATCATGTGGGTCAGGTTTTCCCTGAAAGTGCCGTCATGGTTGTTCAGGTACAGGTAATCCCGCTCAAAAAAATCATTGGAGACATAGATATCCATCCAGCCGTCCTGGTCAATATCGCCTACGGTGACCCCCAGGCCGAAGCCGATGATGCTTCCCAGGATCCCCGCCTCTTTGCTCACATCCGTAAAGTGACCGCCGTCATTGCGAAAAAGTTTATCCCCGCCGATCGAATCCCGGGTATACCGCAGGTTCTTACGCAGGTCGAAACTGCCGATGGCTTTGAAAGAGTTGTTCAACAGGTACAGGTCCAGATCGCCATCTTTATCATAGTCAAAGAAGGCGCCATGGGTGGAATATCCGTCATCATTGATGCCGTATTCGGCGGCCCGTTCGGTAAAGGTCAGGTCGCCATTGTTGATGAACAGCTCGTTGTGCCGCTCGTCACTCTCCACATTTCCGGAGTTGCAGACATAGATATCCATCCAGCCGTCCCCGTTGACATCGGCAAAGCTGGCCCCTGTGGACCATTGTCCCTGTCCTGTCACACCGGCTTTTTTCGAGATATCCTCAAACACGAGGTTTCCTTTGTTCAGATACAGTACATTGGGCCCCATGTTGGCCGTCAGGAAAATATCCAGCAGTCCGTCATTGTTCACATCGCCCAGCGCCACCCCTCCTCCGTTGTAGAAGTTACGGTAAGTATAAATATTGAACTTCTCCTTCAACTGCTTGTCATAATCCAGATGATTGACAAAATCCGCATGTGTAACACTGGCCGGCATGAGCGTGAAGAGAGTATCCCGCTTTTCTGCAGCCTGTTTTTTGCCACAAGCCCCCACCAGCAGCGACAAAAGGATCATATAAAGAAATGTGTGTTTCATTCAGCTCTATTTATCTTCTTTTTGCGGCTCATTCATCTTGCCGGCACCGGGCAAAAAAGATCCCGCCGCTTTCGGGGAGGACATGTCTGTAAAGATAACCCAGACATACAGATCATTTTCCTTAAAGATGGTTATTCTCCTGTTCCCGTCCACCTTGACCCAGGCAGCTCCGTGCACCGGATGGACCACTTTTATGAACCCTCCGCCGTATATTTTCCGGTACCATCGTCGTACATCTTTTTCCAGGTTATCCGCAGAGAGTTTTTTGTTCCAGGGCGCCCAGCCGTCGTAGGCTATGCGTACCGGCATCTCATAGATCCTGTCATCAAAAAAACGGGGGTAGAACAGCATGGTGGCAGGATAAGGCAGTTCATCCTTCAGCTTGTACTCGACGGTCTGATTGTTGGGTCCCTGCCTGATAAGCCCCTTCTTGTTGAGTTTCCAGCAACGGGTAAAAAAATCCTTTGAAGGCATTCCCAGATAAAGTCCCAGGAACAGGGAATCATGCCGTACCCCGCTCTGCAGCCCTTCCCTTAGGCGCTTTTCATACCTGGCCCGCGGTGAACAGGAGACCAGAAAAAAAGCCGTTATCACCAGCGACAGGATCGTAAAAGATAGTTTTTTTCTCATTGCCTTAAAATTTAAAGTATGTCAATGGATCATTGTTCCTGGCCACGGTCAAAAGAGGGGTCCGGCCCACTCTGATATATTTCAGGTCGCGGATCTCTCCTTTCACAAAGAAGCCTGAGCTGTCGGAAGGCACGGCCTTCCACCTGCCCTTTTCATCTCTTTTCAGGAAAAGGCCATAGCCGGCATCACAGCCTCCCGTCTCAGGCTTGGCCCTGTATTGATTGCCGCCCAGAAGAATATCCACCGAGCCGTCGTGGTCATAGTCATCCGCAGCCACCGCATAAACGGGAAAGAACTGTGCTTCGGCAGGGAGGGGAACAAGCTGTAACGGACCTCCCTGCCGGTTCATCAGCACAGCGCTGTGCAGATCGTCCGCTTGCAACACCAATGAGTGTTTCAGTACCTCTTTTGAGAAGATATCATTGATCGTCTCCCTTTTATACGAGTCGAACGTCTTGTACTTTTTTGCCAGCGACGGGATCTGTGCGGTCATATCATCCAGCATTGCCACCGGGTAGGAGGTATCTCCATTGTAAGTGCAAATGATCTGCTCAATGCTCCCGTTCATGTCAAAGTCATTCACGTACATCGTTACCGGTTTCTCTGCCGTAGCCTTAAAGAAACCGTTCAGACCGTGATTGCCCAGCACAAAGTCGACCCTGCCGTCGCCGTTGAGGTCTGTGGTAATGATCCTGTGCCACCATCCGTTGCTGTGCTGCGGAGCAAGATCGCCGGTGTGATCGGTGAACCTGCCCCGGTCGTTCAGGAAGATCTTCACCGGCTGTCTCTTATACACATC
>WFRO01000472.1 GCA_015486475.1 Bacteroidales bacterium | reverse complement strand
CCCAAAAGCATTGACATTTCGCAGGACGGAACGGTCATCATTGCCTCCGGAGAGACAGCCGTAAAATCCGATACCGGCGGTTCAGGTATAAGAGAATATGCCCTGCCTGTCCGGACTCCCGCCACAGGGATCCTGGCCCTCTCCCCCACCCGTTACCTGATCACCACGGATACGGTCCTCTACAAGTCGGACAGCGCCTTTGCTCTCCTCGATTCGGTCTCTTTCCCGGACACCCTCCGGCAGGCAGTGCTGGAGAATGATACACTTTATCTTCTTTTCGATTCTGTGCTGGTGCGGCAGGATACGGCCCTGACCGTCCTGGATTCCCTTGTTGCCGGGCGGACAGAGCGTTTTCTGAAGATGAACTTCTACGGAGAGGAGCTCTGGATCCGGGCCACCTGTCAGGACAGTATAAAGCTTTACAGGATCAGACACATGATGGTTCGGGAAACGTTACGTTTTCCACGCATCGCGGATGTAAGGGATTTCTTTGTCACGGACAGCAACTACGTCTTCGCCGGCAACTCTTACTCAGGGCAGATCGCCCTGTATGGCTGCCCGGCCACCCCGTTGCCCTGCCCTGTGTCCGACCTGCCGGATATTGAGATGATCGATTTTAACATTGACAGCATCGTCCCGGACTACACCGGACAGGGAGGCACTTACCTCCGGGGATACTGGTTCAACACGGAAATGACTGTGCGGAACAACGAGGCGGATACGGTACGCTCCTTTGCCGTTTATGCAGATCTGTGGGGTGGGATGTTCTGTTCACAGAACTTTTTCTACCAGCAGTTCAGCAACACGCTCATCCCTCCCGGTGATACGGTCACCTTCGACCTGAAAAGGGCTTATCAGGGCGGCCAGACCAACACCTTCTGTTTCGAATGCCTGGCCCCCGACGGGAAGATCGAGACAGAGACCGGGAACAACCTCCTGTGTAAGATCTTTGACATTGTCGGGATCCGCAGGACACCGGAGACCATCCCCAGGGTGTATCCCAACCCGGCCGGTGACCGTCTTACCATCGAAGGCAGGGGAGCGGGGATAGAGCGGGTTGTGCTGACGGACATGACCGGAAGGGTCGTCCTTTCCGGCAGCTATGCCCCGGCCCGGCAGATCATCCTCAACCTGAGCGGTCTGACGGAAGGACTGTACATCCTGAAGACGGAATCCGGCGGGAAGAGCGCCTCACAGATCATTGTAAAAAAATAGAACTTTTGCCATGTAAATATGTTGAATTTATTGACCTTAACAGCAGAATTGACCTATGAGTGAACTGATCAAATCTGAAGAATATAAATCATGGCTCACCCGGCTCAAGCAACGTTTCCGGCAGGCGCAAATAAAAGCTGCCACGAGGGTCAATACTGCTTTGCTTGAGTTTTACTGGGATATGGGAGCTGACATCGTCAAAAAGCAAAAATCCACGCGATGGGGTGACGGATTTATGACCCAACTGAGTCAAGATCTAAAAGAGGAATTTCCTGAGGTGAAAGGATTTTCGAAAAGAAACCTGGAGCGCATCCGGCAATGGTTCCTCTTTTACAATGGCGTTTCGGAAAATGCGACACAAGCTGTGTCGCGATCGGAAAAGACTTCGGAAATCCAAAAAGGCAACCAACATTTCTCTCAATCAGAAGGCACTCACCGCCATTCAAATGCGAAACAGCTTGTTACGCAAATCCCCTGGGGACATAATCTGGTTATTGTTAATAAGATCCGCAAGGTGGAGAACAACTTGAAACCGGAAGTGATAACCCCACCATTGGCATTTTATTATGCAAAACCCGAGACAAGATTGTGGCCGAATATGCCCTGAGTGATATACATAAACCCATGGGTGTATCGGAATATCGTCTGATGCGTACCCTGCCCAAAAGATTGCAGGACAGCTTGCCCAGTATTGAACAAATAGAAGAAGGATTAAAAAATATAGAAGAAAAATGAAACTCAAAGTATGTGCAGTCCAGGAGAGCCCGGTCTTCTTCGACAAGGAAAAGACCCTGGAGAAAGTTGAGGCCATAACAAAAGAGCAGGCCCGGCAGGGGTGTGAGCTGATCGTTTTTCCGGAGACCTTCATCCCGGGTTACCCGAGGGGCTTCACATTCGGGGCCCGGGTGGGCAACAGGACACCGGAAGGCAGGAGGCTGTACGCAGATTATTACCGGAACAGCATCGATCTGGCAAGCGACGACCTGTCCAGGCTTGAGGAGCTGGCAAGCTCGGAGAATGTCTATCTGGTGATCGGCATAACGGAGCGGCAGGAGACGAACGGCAGCCTGTACTGTTCCCTGTTGTACCTCTCTCCCACCGACGGCCTGCTGGGCGTGCACAGGAAGATCAAGCCGACGGGGAGCGAGCGGATCGTCTGGGCAGAAGGCGACGGCAGGACACTGGTCACCTTCCGTACCCGCATAGGGAAACTGGGAGGACTCATCTGCTGGGAAAACTACATGCCGCTGGCGCGGATGGCCATGTACCGGAAAGGTGTGGAGATCTATGTGGCCCCCACGGCCGATCACCGGGAACGGTGGGTCGCCACCATGCAGCACAT
>WFRO01000471.1 GCA_015486475.1 Bacteroidales bacterium | reverse complement strand
GAAGGACGGTTCCTGAGTAGCCGCAGGCGTATCGAAGGACGGTTCCTGAGTAGCCGCAGGCGTATCGAAGGACGGTTCCTGAGTAGCCGCAGGCGTATCGAAGGACTGCGTGAAACCCATTCATCATTCAAAACTCAAAACTCAAAATTCAAAAATCAGAATTCCTGCCTGCGGCAGGCAGGCGACATTCGGTGTTCGGTGTTCGATATTCATTTATCGCTTCATTTCTTTATCCCTTCATCGCTTCATCGTTCCCGTTTTTTCCCCTTTCGGGCCTATCTTATAAATTTCTCCCTTTTCTGCAGGTTCAGCAGGCCGGTGAGCAGGAAGAGGATGCCGCCGGTGATGAGGAAGATCCTGTTCTTCACCGTCAGGGCATGCCATACCGCTTCGTTCATCCTGCGGGGCAGTTCATAAGGGTTGTGAAAGACATTCCAGAAAGTACGGTCGAGGGTGTCGCTGAGCATGAGCAGGCCGATCCCCAGCGCCACCAGCACCACCGCCGTGCCCGTGCCGCTGCGCAGGATCGTCGAGAGCATGAAGGCGAGCATGCCGATGAAGAACATGGGATACATCAACTGCCAGGTCACCGCAAAGATATTGATCCGGAACAGGCCTATGGAAGCGATCTCCGCAAAGGCCAGCAGGATGACATAAAGGATCACATAGATCATCAGCAGCCGCACCAGCCACACCTTGTAACGGTAGTTGGGGATGCCGAAGAGGATCTCCAGCACCCGGGCATCCTCGTCGTTCTGGATACCGAAAGCAGTGGGATAGAAAAGCAGCAGCACGCCGGGCAGCAGGAGCGACCCGTAGATAAAGGGGGTCTCCACCGGACTGCCGTCATATACGGTAATGCCGGCGATGAGCAGGAAGACCAGCAGGGCCACCAGCACGAACCAGCCGAAACGCTGGGCGAAGATGATCTTCATGTTGTACCGCACCAGCCGCAGCACAAGATCAGCTACGTCAGCCAGACTCATGCTTTTTTTTCTGTGTGTGTCAGTCATTGTATTTTCTTTCATTTCCATCCTCTTTATCCGATATCTTTCAGCAGGCACAGATAGGCATCTTCGAGGAGGGGTGTCACCTCCACGGCCCCCGGCAGCGGCTGCCGGGCGGCGATAAGGCGCACACGTATCCGCTCGCCCACCTGCATGTGATGCACCACCAGCCACTCGTCCGCCTTCTCCCTGAAATGTGCTTCGGTGACCTCAGCCTGCCATACCTTGCCTTTTCCGAAACGGGTCATCTCCTGCGGGTCGCCGTAATATTTGACCTCTCCCCTGTCGATGACGGCCACATGATTGCAGGAGCTGGCGATATCCTCGATGATATGGGTCGAGAAGAGGACGATACGCTCGCGCGACAGCTCCACCAGCAGGTTACGGAAGCGTATGCGTTCGCGCGGGTCGAGGCCGGCAGTAGGCTCGTCGACGACCAGGATGCGTGGCAGATGGAGCAGGATCTGGGCGATGCCGATACGTTGCTTCATGCCGCCCGAGAAGGAGCCGATGGCCTCATCACGGTGGTCGAGCATGTGCACGGCCCCCAGCACATATTCCAGGCGTTCCTGCCGCCCGCGGCGGTCCGTGAGGCCTTTCAGGAGGGCCTGGTACTCCAGGTACTCCCATGCCGTCATGTTCTCATACATGCCGAACTCCTGCGGCAGGTAGCCGATGTAACCCTGCAGCTCTTCCCGCTCCTGCAGGGTATCGTGGCCGTTGATCCACACCTTGCCATAGCTCTGGTCATAGATACCGCATACAATGCGCATGAGCGTGGTCTTGCCCGCCCCGTTAGGCCCCAGCAGTCCGAACATGCCCGTACCGATCTCCAGGGAGACCCCCTTGAGGGCCTTGAAAGGTGAACGTTTCTTCCCCAGCACCGGTATATTCTTCACCATGCGGAAGAACCCCCGGCGCAGGGCCCCGAAACGCCCGGTGATGCGGTCGATATTGATCTTCTCCCGGTAGAGCCTGCCGGACACATAGGAGACGGTCATGCCGAAATACCACAAGATGCCAACGATGATGACCAGGGCATGGTTCTTCAGCGCCATCATCTGCCACACCACGATGCCCAGAGGCAGGAACCAGTAGAGGATGCGCCAGGTCCATCTGTCGAGACGGGCATACCGTTTTCTGCCCGTATCGGCCCCCTTGTTCCGCCACACCGCCTGCAAAGGCCTGTACACGGCCAGGGTGATGCCCCAGGTGATGATCGAAAAGACCAGGATCCAGAAGATCTTCTCCAGGTAGAAAAAAGTAAAATAAATGAGATAACCATACAATGGTAACTGCCAGATCAGATCGTAAAAATCGGAGGCTTTGCGGTAGGTCTTTCCGAATCCCGCCTTCTCCCGCATCTTCTTCCCGGCGTTCCATTGCCGTGCAAAGCGGGAAGGCCGGTCGTAGATCTTCACCACCCTGCGGAGGGTGATACGTATGGGCTCGTTATCCGGTATCAGGCGCGTGCCGGCACTACGCAGGCTGGTG
>WFRO01000470.1 GCA_015486475.1 Bacteroidales bacterium | reverse complement strand
GGTGTCTCCCGGTTCGAGAATAATGGAGAGCTCATCAGGAGTGAGGATGCTCACGTTGAGCCCTTCGGGAAAAACATCCACGAACAGATCGGCCGTTTGTTTTTTGGCATCGGCGCTGCGGAAGACAAAAGCCATCTTAATGACCGTATCCGTGGCGCCGACACTGTAAAAGGTACGGATATCGGGCGTGATCTTCAGCTCATAGGTGTAATTGCCCAGATAGGTGAGCTTCGGCTGGGCATCGTTGTCTCCCCAGGAGCCGATGACATTCTGCCATCCCTCTTTGCCTTTGAGGATAACTCCGGTGTGGGTGTAGATATCATCCGTATAGTTTTCCAGGGCACCGGAGATCCTGTCCGAGTGAAAATAGATCGTTACGGCTTGTGTTTCCACAGGAACCCCGGGATCCGTGGTGATCACCTGTGCATTCACGTTGAAGAAAAGAACGGAAAATGCCAGCAGGAACAAGCTGTGCAGGTAGTGTTTTCTGGTATAATTGTTTTTCATAACGGATCTTATTTTAGTTCAAGTATCATGGGTGTCAGGGCAGGGATCTCAAAAGGTTTACCCATGGGAACGGTCTGCCCGTTGTAGATGTTCCGGCCGGAACTGTAGTTTTTTGTGATCTCAGCAAACCTGGCCGGGTCCACAGGAACGGAATGAGCGTTTTTGTTGAGAAGGACCATGACCGCCTTGCCTTTCAGAACACGAAAATATACATATACACCATTTTTGGGTACAAAATGTATGAGGCTGCCTGTTTGAACGGCCGGTATCTTTTTTCTCCAGTTCAGCAACATCTTCATTTCATCCTGTATTTTCTTTGTGCCGGTCTCCAGGTTCTCCCCGGTGAATGCATTGACGGTATCGCCCGGCCATCCTCCCGGGAAATCACTGCGGATGGTGCCGTGGTCATTGTCTTTGACATTGCTCATGAGGATCTCCGTTCCGTAGAAGATCTGTGGGATGCCCCTTGTTGTCAGCAGGAAGGCCATCCCCAGGCGGAACAGGGCCGTATCCCTGTGTATCTGGCGAAAAAAACGGTTCATATCATGGTTGTCCCCAAAAATAACGAGGTTGCCGGGGGCAGGATAGACAAAATCGCGGGCCAGCACCTCATACAGATCAATCCATCCGCTGTTCCAGCTTTCCTGACCGGTCAGGGCGCGTACCAGACCTTCCTGCAGTGGAAAGTCCATCAGGGAGGGGAGTTCCGGTTTGTATCCGTCCCGGTTGATCTGTCCCCTTTGCCAGTAGGAAACAATGGAGGGGTGGGTATTCCACTCTTCTCCTACGATCATGAACCGGGGATATTCTTCTTGTATGCGCCGGTTCCAGAGTGCCATAAAATCCTTATCGGGGTATGGATAGGTGTCCATGCGGATCCCCTGCAGACCTGCATATTCGATCCACCAGATGCTGTTCTGGATCAGGTAATTGGCCAGGAAAGAGTTCCTTTGATTGAGATCAGGCATGGTGGGGACGAACCATCCGTCCGAAAATTTACGGCGGTCTGCCCGGGAGGCATGGGAATCCATATTCACCGAATGGATGTGGTTGGTGATGAAAAAATCCGGATAATCATTGATCCAGTCGGCAGAAGGGAGGTCTTCCATCCACCAGTGCTCTGAGCCGCAATGGTTGAATACCATGTCCATGATCAGCTTTATGCCTCTTTTCCTGCATTCTTCCCCGAGTTGCCGGTAAAGGTCATTGGTGCCCAGCCGGGGATCCACTTTGTAAAAGTCGGTGATGGCATATCCGTGATAGGATTGTTCCGGCTGGTCGTTTTCCAGCACCGGCGTGGTCCAGAGGGCGGTGAATCCCATTTTTTCAAGATAGTCCAGATGATCGAGGATCCCGCGGATGTCTCCACCATGGCGGCCATAGGGATCCCCCCTGTCAGGTCCCTCACGCATGCCGGGTACTTTATCGTTGGAAGGATCTCCATTGGCAAAACGGTCGGGCATAAGCAGACAGATCACATCTGAGGGTCCGAACCCTTCGCGCCGGGCCGATCCCTTTTCTCTTTGTTTCAGCTCGTATTCGTAAACGAAGATCTTTTTCTGCTTTTTGTAAAACGCAATGTTGAACCTGCCGGGAGCAGGTGTGCCGGTGAAAGTGATATTCAGGAACAGATAATCCGGATTGTCGGTCTTACTGACAGAATCCAGCGAAATACCTTCGCGGGGGCTGATCTTTATCCGGGTAAGTGCTATGTTTTTCCCATGTACCAGGATCTGCAGATGCGGGTCTTTCATTCCGCTCCACCAGAAAGGAGGCTCGATCCTGTCCGGAGGGGTCTGTGCGGGCACGGAAGGAAGCACGATGATCAGAAAAAGGAGTATGAAAGAGAGAATTTTCATGGTGATCCGTATTGTTTCGTCATAAAATCAAAAACAGGCAGGGGATTGCCGGAAAAATCAAAGAAAGCATTACAATCCCAGGCAGACCCTTCTCCTCCGCGGGTTCTCATGTGGGAGGTGATCCAGTCGGGTTCCCAGTAATAGATCCCTTTGCCACCTCCGTCAAAGATCTCCTGCGTAAGGGTCTGCATGTATTTTAGCTGTCCCTGCCTGTTGGCCGGAAAATCCGGATCCAGTTTGTCCGGTGCGATGATATTGGGCAATTTATCAGCATTCATCAGGGTCCAGGGATAGGCTGTCTCCATGATCATTACCTCTTTTCCGAAACGGATCCTGAAATTCCTGATATAGTCACTGATGTTCCCCAGGGGGACCTGAGACCAGTTGTAATAGTAAGAGAATCCAATGATATCATAATCGATCTCCCCGGCTTCTTCCGGGAAAGAAAACCAGGCTTCCACATTTTCCGGCTGGGCGATGTGGAGGATGATCTTCGGGTCGGTCCGGCTTTCGTCACCGGCTTTACGGATGGCCCGGATAGCCGTGCGGAGCAAACTGAAAAAATCTTGTGGCCGGCTCCATCTGTTACCGATGGGAAGCAACATGCCCGGATTGATCTCATTG
>WFRO01000469.1 GCA_015486475.1 Bacteroidales bacterium | reverse complement strand
TGCCACCAGCAGCAGCATGACCGTCCGGGCAAAGCGGGGCAGGAGATGATCGCGGAAATAGACCACCAGCATCGTGATGCCATAGACCAGCAGGACTATGAATGTGTAATAAGTGATCTGTGGATGATTGGCATGGAGCTGCAGTGCCAGAAAAAAGGCTGTCATCACCGCTCCGGTAAAAGGCCTGGTGCGAAAGGCAATGATCACCCCTGCCAGCAGAGGTGCCATATATCCGATGGCATGGGCTTTTGTATTATGACCTGCAGCCAGGATGATGAGAAAATAAGAGGAAAAACCGAAAGCAATGGCCCCGGCAATGGCCAGCCAGGGTTTCGTTTTATAGGCAGCCACCAGCAAAAAATAAAAACCCAGCATATAAAGGAAAAAATAGCGGGCCGGGGCAGGAAGCTTCATCTCAATGATGGCATCCACATACCGGAAGAGGTTGCCTTTGTACACCACGCTGATCAGATAGGCAGGCATCCCGCCGAACGTGCTGTTGGTCCACAAAGGCTCCTGGCCGGTAGCTTCGCGGAAATCACGGATCTCTTTCGACATGCCCAGGTACTGGGAGATATCATGCTGGTTCAGCATCTTCCCCTGCAGCATGGGGCTGAAATAGGCCATCGTAAGCGCCAGGAAGATCAGCACAGCCAACAGGTGGGGGTAAAGGGATTGCAGGGAGGATCGTTTCATCATCACTCGGTTTTTTTCCGTAAGATTTTTGTCCCCGCTAAAATAGAGATTTTTTGCCTATTCCCCGAAAAGCCGGTAACAGATTTACCGGATCAGGGGAAGATCATCCATCACACGTTGCTGACAGCCGAAGATCAGGTTGAGGCCAAACCAGGCGCCCACGGAGCGGGAGGTGTCGGGATAAAGAAGGCCCAGGGCATAGTCGGTCATCACATAGAACTGGATGGGTCCGCCCCGCAGGCTCAGCCCCGCCCCCAGATTGTTAAAAGTGCTGTTCGAATAGGTGTAGGACAGGGAGAAGTTCAGCCACTGTTTTACGGCAGCATTGGCCGTGAAAGTGAATGACTGGAGGACATTTTTCTCACGGAACTCCGACCGCGAGAGGATCCCCAGGCTGAGGGAAGGCGTCAGGTTGAAGGTGCCTCCCACATAAAGTTTGGGCGCCAGGGTGGTGGTATAGGCATCGTGCGCTACCTGCGGCTTGAACACTGCCTCCAGCGAGTCCAGGAGGTTGTCGGCCACATCCTCCAGGGTGGTGGTGTCATACACATCAAAGACAGGACTGGCATCCAGACCGCTGAAAACGAACTCTCCCCGGGAGATCAGGTTGCTCACATCCCTTTTCCAGCGGATCATGCCCAGGTCCAGCACACTGGCAGCGACCATGAAACGGTCGTTGAAACGGTAACGGGCTCCCACATCAAAGGCAAATCCGGGATTGTCCGGATGGACCAGATAATGGAAGACATTTTTCCGGGTGTCATAACCTTCCCTGAGAACGACATCTGTAATATCCCCCGTACTGTCGGTCACCACCTCCACCGGCGCAGACAGGTTGACAGCCAGGTCGGCATCCAGGGTATGGGTGTAATCCCCGCCATCGATGGCCAGACGCGTGCCATGGTTCTCCAGTGTGCCGTTGGCCACGCCGGAAAGGAAACGGGCCCTCACCCCCAGCGACAGTGCATCGGTCACACCCGCCGACACCCCCAGGCCGTAACTGCCATAAACAGTGGCATCCATGGCCATGGAAGAGAAGTCCGCTTCCCGGCCTGCAAAGCCGGCATTGCCCTTGAACATCAGGGTCATCATATCTTTGGGATATCCCAGATACACAGAACCATGTTCCATAACCCCGATATGGAAATACAGGTTACGGGCCCTGAAACCGAAAGAAAGCACATTGGTCGTCGCAGAAGAAACGATGTAGTTTTTTTTGTTGAGTTTGTCCAGGAAATCATCAATGTTATAAGAAGGATGCAAGATCGTGATGAGCGAGTCGGAATACTCGCCGCTGCCCGGAAAGACCAGATCACTGAACGAGATGCTGCTGCTCGTCGCCGTGGCGTTGGTAGCTCCCACCACGGGTATGTTGATATAGAAGTCGCAGTATTGCTGGCTGGCGGGATTCAGGAGATTGGCCTGCGGCAGTTGCATAAAATAGAGGATATTTGCCTCCTGGGCCCGGACACTGACGGTCTGAGCCCCTGACAGCAGCCCCGCGAACAAAACGACACCCAAAAATCTCTTCATAACGGATCGTATATTATCTTCCTGTCCCGGTCCTATCATTCGCTCATATCAAAATCCTGGTCCAAGCGGGTAGCTACGGCCAGCCGGAAGGCCAGGGTATAGTCGGTATAGATCTTTACGCTTTTCGTACCCCCGTCCGAGGTGTTGAAGGTCACGGCCAGGATCAGCGCGTTGGCCTCCTCCAGGTGATCCAGCTGGGTACCTTCGATCCTCACCGTCTGTTTGGTGGTGATGCTTTCCGTCACACGGCCACCGCCATCCACCGGAGCAGCATCGAGGATCCTGCCGAACAGGATCGAGTCAGACACCACCTGCGTGAGCGTGTCATACAGGTACATCTTCACGGAGAGAGCAATGGGAAATCCGTTGTCCGAACCCAGATAAAGATCCAGATAATCCAGGTCCTGCAGGGAAAACTCTGAGGTGTCCTGGTCATCCGAAAGGAAAGGGTTGTCGAGGGTGTCCTCCAGTTGCAGGTCCTGCATGCGGAACTCCAGAGGCACCTCTACCTCCAGACCTGCCACAAGGCTGCTCTGCGCCGATACAAAGTTGTCCCAGGCCGTAAAACCCCCGGGATTGACCCGGGCACTGCCTCCGTAGATGATCTTTACAGGCCGCAGATCGATCAGGGCCACAATGTCGCTGTTGTCACGGTTAAATTCCAACGCCCCTTCGGCGGGAGGAGCATTCCTGTCAGCAGGATGGTCCATGGTCATCGGCGAGGCATTGAGCGCCTGCTCACGGCCGTCCATGGCAATGCCCGTCACATCTGCCGAGATCTCAACGGGGATACCGAATCCGTTCTTGTAAAGGATCCTCACTTTGGGATCGGTAAGGGAAAAAGTGCCGTGGATCCGGCTGAAAAGATCTTCCAGCCCCGTGTCGATCGTATCCCCGTCGAACGAGAACTCCTGCTCCCCGAAATATCCTTCTGCATAGTCCAGGGTGAGGCGTCGCAGACGATAACGCAGATGAAAGACATCGATCCCGCTGAAATCCACATAACCGCCAGAGTTCTTCATGGTCACCAGATAACGGTAAGGCACGGCATTGTAAGGTTGTGTCGGATCGGTGGAGAGATCAAAAGAAGCGCCGTCGAGGACCAGCGAGTCGGTCAGGGTATTGCCGGGGATGACATACGAATACCGCAGGGTATCCCCGTTCTGCCGGGCTTCGGGGAAAACGATCTCCAGATCCACCTCTTCGGGGAAGTTTGTCCGGACGTTGATATCAAAAAAACCACGGGAAAGGGTCAGGTGAGTGATCTGAAGCGTATCCTCCTCGATCTTATAGATGCCGGTATCCCCGTAGAGGAACTGTTCGGGCAGGATAGCCTCTCCCCTGTTGGCCTCCACATCATACGTATGAACGGTCAGGGTAAAAGCATCGTTCTGCAGCGCGACAGAAGGAGAGAGGGAAACGATCTGCAGCACCAGTTCCTGGGTGACGCGCTCCCCGGCAAGGTCCATCTCCAGGGTGGCAGAACCGCCGGAGGGGATGTTCGTGAAGGTCAGGTCATGACCTACGACCGAATTGTCAGCACGGTTCTTCAGACGCAGGGTCATCGAGGTCACCTGCACGGAGAGGTTGTTCTGCACGGTCACTGCCACGCGACCC
>WFRO01000468.1 GCA_015486475.1 Bacteroidales bacterium | reverse complement strand
GAGGTGGATGGTGTGCACCACCGTATCCTCCCGGATGCCTATGACGGAGATGTTGTCGTTGTTGCCGTTGCTGACGAAAACATAATCGCCGGTGGCCACGAGGGAATTGGGCGAGCTGCCTCCCACGGCGGGGAAGTCCTCCACCATCTGCCCCACGAGGGTGCCGGTTTTGATCTTTGCCGTCACATGGGGCTTGTCAGGCACCGACAGATCCACCTTCCACACCGAGAAGGACTCCGGCACGTTGGGATCGCCCAGGGCGGGGATGTCGAGGGTGTCGGTGTGTACGCCGTTGCGGGCTTCGGGGGTGCCGAAGGCCACGGGCGGGAAAGCGGGAGCCGTCTCTTTCAGGTTCCTGGGGTCGACGCCGCCGTATGGCTTGTATTCGAACATCCCCACGTTGGCGACATAGACGGCTTGCTCGTCGGGCGAGAGGGTGATGCCGAAAGGATAACGTCCCACCGGCACCGAGGCGATCAGTTTCTCTCCCGGCACGTCCACGATGATCATGCGGAAGCTCACCTGGTCGACGGCATAGATCCTGTCGCCGGCGCGGTTCATCACCATATCGCCGATGTAGCCGTCGCTGTAATCCACACTGTCATCGCGGTAGGCACAGCTGATGGATCCTTTGCTTTTTCCCGTCCGGGTATCGAACATATAGATCTTGTTCTCCTGGCCGCCGGCCACGTAAAGGGTCTGGTTGTCGGGCGACAGGGCCAGTCCCATGAACACCGAGGCGAGCACACCCTCATCGGTCTTCGCCCCCGGCGGTATCTGCAGGATGCCGGGATGATCCGTATCGATGCCTTTGAGGATGCTGACGGAGAGGGGCCGTACGCCCGAGTTGGCGGTGACGGCCATGCTGCCATCGCGGCTGAGGATGAGACCGAAAGGATGGGGCGCCACACGGTACGACCGTCCTGCCGGGGTGATCAGGCGTCCGTTGGGGATCACCGTGACGCCGGCCGTATCGATACGGGTGAAGAGGGTGTCGGCAGGCGCTTCGGCCACCCATTTGCCTTTTTTGGTGCGATCGGAGGAACAGGAGGCGACCGCCAGCCATAAAGCCAGGCCGGTCGTGCTCATCAACAGAAAATTACGGAGAAGATCTTTGCGGAACATACCTTTTTCTTTTTCAGGTTAGAATCTCTCAAAATTACTATTTTTGCACGGTTTTATCACCAAACACATGGCATTATCCGGAAAAGAGCAGCGGGAGATGGATGCCGGGAAGATCCTTCCCCTGGTGGAGCAGTTCTACACCCTCCAGGGCGAGGGCTATCACACCGGCAAAGCAGCTTATTTCATCCGTCTGGGAGGATGTGATATAGGATGCCACTGGTGTGATACGAAGCTCTCCTGGAACCCTGGCCTTTTCCCTCCCGTGGCGGCGCAGGCGATCGTGGAGAAAGCCCGGGGAGCCGGTGTGAAAGATATCGTCATCACGGGGGGTGAGCCGTTGATGTACAACCTGACCCTGTTGACCTCCCTGCTGAAAGAGGAGGGGTTCACCATCTACCTGGAGACCTCGGGGGCACATCCCATGCGGGGTGTCTTCGACTGGATCTGTCTCTCTCCCAAGCAGGACAAGCCGCCTTTGCCGGCGATCTACGGAAAGGCCGATGAGTTGAAAGTGATCGTTGAGACGGCAGAGGACCTGGTCTGGGCCGAAGAGAATGCCAGGAAAGTGGAGCCGGGATGCCATCTTTTTCTGCAGCCGGAGTGGAGTCGCCGCCGTGAGATCCTGCCCGTGATCATCGAATATATCAAAAAGCATCCTGTGTGGCGTATCTCCCTGCAGACCCATAAATACATGCGAATACCCTGACATTCGTGGGAATAAGGAAAATTTATTTATTTTTAGGGATAAATTTTCAGAGATGCGTTTCCGGCCGGCTTATATTTTTTTATTTCTTTTCCTCTGGCATTTTGTCGGGATGGTTCCTGCCGGCGCCCAGGCACTCCATACCACATCGGGTAAGGCGGTGAAATATTTCAACGATGCGCGGGAGACCTATTTCCTGATGAAATATCAGCTGGCGGCGGAGAGCATCGACAAGGCGGTGGCTCTGGATCCCAATTTTCTGGAGGCCCAGTTGCTGCGGGCAGAGATCTATTCCGATATGAAAGAGCGGGACAAGGCCATTGAGTCGTACAGGGCTGTGTTACGCATCGACTCCACCTTTTTTCCCAATGCCATGTACAACCTGGGGCGGCTGGAGTTCCGTCTGGGCAGGTATGAGGAGGCGTTGAAGCATCTGGAGGCTTTTCTGAAGTACAAGGACAACGACCAGCGGGTGGTCAAAAAGGCCGACCGTGACATACGCAACTGCCGTTTTGCCATCAGGGGCATACAACATCCCGTGCCTTTTGATCCTGTCAACCTGGGGCCATCCATCAACTCGCCCCTGGATGAGTACTGGCCTTCGCTCACGGCCGACGAGCAGACGATCGTTTTCACCGTGCTGGTGCCGGGGCGCTATCTGCGTATGCGGGATTTTGAGCAGCAGGACTATCAGGAAGATTTTTATATCTCCCATAAGACCGATACGGGATGGGCCATGCGGCAGCCGCTGGGTGAGCCTATCAACTCGCGTCTGAACGAGGGGGCGCAGAGTCTCTCCGCGGATGGCAAGGTGATGTTCTTCACGGCCTGTAACCGGCCTGACGGCATGGGGCGTTGTGATATCTACCGTTCCGACAAGCTGCACAGCGGCTGGTCTAACCCGGCCAATGTGGGGCCGCCCATTGACAGCCGTAACTGGGAGGCACAGCCCTCCATTTCGGCCGACGGCAAGACCCTCTGGTTCGTGAGCAACCGCCCGGGAGGCCAGGGTAATATGGACATCTGGTACAGCCATTTTGAGAACGGGCGGTGGAGCATCCCTGTCAATGCCGGCAGTAAGATCAACACCCCCGGCAACGAGATGTCGCCTTTCATCCACAATGACGACCAGACCCTTTATTTCTCCTCCGACGGACATCCCGGTTACGGAGGGTTCGACCTTTTTATCACCAGAAAACAGGCGGATAGCACCTGGTCGGAGCCAATGAATCTGGGATATCCCATCAATACCTACAACGATGAGATAGGGCTTTTTGTCAATGCCGAAGGGGATAAGGGCTATTTCTCCACCGACAGGGAGGAGGGACGCGGGAAAGACATCTACTCCTTCATGCTGTATGACAGCATACGTCCCCATTTTGTCACCTATATGAAAGGGAAAGTGTATGATGCGGCCAACAAGCGACCGCTGCGGGCCCACATCCTGCTCGTCGATCTGCAGAAAAACGAAGTGGTCATGGATGCCATGTCGGGGAAAGACGGGTATTTCCTGGTGTGTATCCCCACCAACCGTGATTATGCCCTGAACGTCTCACGCGACGGCTATCTCTTTTATTCCGATCATTTCCCGCTGAAAGGGGTTCACCGCATCGAGAAACCTTACATCAAAGATGTACCTCTGAAGCCGATCCGTGTGGGAGAGGTGATGGTCCTGAAGAACATCTTCTTTGAGTTCGATTCCTATGAGCTGAAACCGGAGAGCATCTCCGAGCTGGAGTACCTGCGTGACCTGCTGGTGAAAAATCCGGGCCTGCGCATCGAGATCGGCGGGCATACCGACAGCAAGGGCAGCAACCAGTATAACATGGATCTGTCGAAACAGAGGGCCCGCGTGGTGTATCAGTATCTTATCGACCATGGCATAGACAAGAGCAGGCTTACCTATAAAGGATATGGTGAGACACGGCCTGTCAGCACCAACGCAACGGAGGAGGGCAGGGCAGCCAACCGCAGGACAGAGATCAGGATCATCGGCATCTGACCGTCCACCCGACAAAATGCCTGTTATTCTTCTTTGGTACGATGATTGCCGTAGATCGACCGGAAAACCAAAAAAAGGAGGAAATATTATGCGTGATCTGTTCAAGAAAGGT
>WFRO01000467.1 GCA_015486475.1 Bacteroidales bacterium | reverse complement strand
GGTTTAAGAAGCAGAGGCGTTTTCCGGAAAATGTTTTTTCATATATAAAATTAAGGAATAAATCGAAGAAAATCCTTTTTTTGTATCCCGAATTTCATTTTCCAGGAAAATTTTTTCTTTTTCCGCCCGGATATGCCATCCTGTTCCTTTTTCTTTCGTGCGTATCACGGTATATCCGGCTCTTGCAAGGGCTTTCTCCACCCAGGGCAGGGGGACAGGGTCGCCTGCGAGTGTGACGGTTGCCTCTCCTGCCGGCCGGGGGATATGCAGGCCTTTGCCGATCTCGTACCGTATGCCGGTGTTCCGGAAGAGGGGGCCGAAGAGATCCTCTTTCAGCAGGTCTTCGGGACTCCCTTCATAAGCCTGGTCGGGGTAGATGAGCCAGATCTTGTCGGCTGTTTCCAGCAGGAACTCCAGGTCGTGTGAGGAGAAGATGAAAAGTTTTCCTTCCTGTTTAGAGATGTCTCCCATCCTCTGGAGCACCTCATACCTGTTGGGTATGTCGAGGAAGGCGGTAGGCTCGTCGAGCAGTACCAGGGGGGTCTCCTGTGCCAGGGCACGGGCGATGAGGGTGCGTTGTCGTTCGCCGTCGGAGATCTCGCCCACCTGCTTGTCTTTGAGAGCGAGGAGGCGCAGTCCTTCCAGGGCGCTGAGGACCGCCTCTTCATCCCGGCGGGAGAGACGTCCCTGCCAGCCGGTATAGGGGTAGCGGGCCATAGCCACGGTCTCCCGCACCGTGAGGCGGTTGACCGGCAGATGTCCTGCGGGCACGAAGCTGCACAGCCGGGCGAACTCCTGGCGGGACCAGCTCTCCAGCTCTTTCCCCTGCAGCCATACGGCTCCTCCCAGGGCCTCCTGCTGGCGGGCCAGCGTGCGCAGGAGAGTGCTCTTGCCCACGCCGTTGGGGCCTACGATCCCCACCATCTCACCCGCCGTGGCGGTGAAGGAGAGAGGAGCGGTGAGTGACAGGTCTTTGCCGCGCTTTTGCCAGTAGCCTATTTTCAGCTCTTCAAGGGTGATCAAGGGTCTTGTTGTTTGGGTTACATCAGTGAGGAGAGTTTCTGCCGTTGCAGGATCATCCAGATGATCAGGGGTATGCCCAGCACGGCCGTGACAGCGTTGATGGGCAGCACACTGCCTTCTCCCGGCAGGTGGGAGAGGATATCTCCCAGCAGCAGGAGGGAGGCGCCCAGCAGGAGGGTGGCAGGAAGCACCGGCCGCAGGTCGGAGGTGCGCAGGGTCAGACGGGCCAGGTGGGGCACGACGATGCCCACAAAGCCTATGGGACCGCAGAAAGCCGTCACCGAGCCGGCGAGGATGCCGGTGACCCCGAAGATGAGCAGGCGTGTGCGGCGTATGTCCATGCCCACGCTGTGGGCGTAGGCCTCACCCATCAGGAGCGTGTTCAGCTGCTTGATCAGCAGGAAAGAGAGGAGTACCCCCGCGCCCACCAGCAGCGTGAGGAGGAGGCTCTGTATGCCCGTGACATGGGCCAGGCTGCCCATGGTCCAGACAACGAAGACCTTCAGCATGGTCTCGTTGCTGAAATACTGCAGGATGGAGACCAGGGCCGTGACGGCGCTGCCGAACATGATGCCCAGGATGAGGATGGTCATGATGTCGCGGATGCGCAGGGAGACGGCCATGATCAGGAGGAGGACGCCTGTGGCACCGGCGATGGCGGCGGCCATGATCGAGGTATTGGCGGCGAGCGAACCTGAGGCAAAGGAGAAGAGCGGGGAGAGACCCAGCACGAGGAGGGCCACACCCAGGCTGGCGCCGGCGCTGATGCCCAGCACATACGGACCCGCCAGAGGGTTGCGGAAGGTGGTCTGCATCAACAGCCCGCTCACCGACAGGGCCACGCCCGCCAGTACCGCCGTCCACATGCGCGGCAGACGGAAACGATGCAGGATGACCGTGACATCATCCCCTCCCCCGGGATGGAACAGGGCCCGCGTGACGGAGGAGAAAGAGAGATGCACCGACCCGGTATAGATATCCGCCAGCGCCAGGAGGAGAGGGAGGAGGAGCAGGCCTGCCCAGAGGTAATATTTGTGTTTGCGGGTCAAAGTGTTTCAGGTTTCAGGTTTCAGGTTTCAGGTTTGACAGTTAAGGCTGTTTATGGTTTGAGGTTTGAGGTTTGAGGTTTGAGGTTTGAGGTTTGTGGTTTGTCGTTCGTCGATCATCGTTCGTCATTCATCATTCTATTTTCCTGTAATACACCAGTTTCCTGTTTTTATTCTTTTGCGGGTGAAAGATCTGCTGCAGGTCTTCCAGGATGATGTCGGGGTGGATCACGCCGCTCTCCCAGTAATCGTTACCTCCCTGCGGGCTGAGAAGGGCATCGTTGTTGTATATTCTGTCCGTTTTGAAGGGCCGGAAGAGGGCCAGCCGGTTGTCGGTGGCGAGGATTGCCTTGCGGGAGGCAGCGGTGCCGCAGTTGATCCATATATCCGCGTTGCGGGCTTTCCGGTACACCTTCTCGATGTCCATGGGGAGGGCATCGCGGGTGACGGTCTTCTCCCACACGTAACGG
>WFRO01000466.1 GCA_015486475.1 Bacteroidales bacterium | reverse complement strand
GAAGACCGGTGAGATCCTCCGCACCGCCATGGAACTGCTGGGGATAGAGATGGTGGAGAGGATGTAAAAAAAGGCAAAAGTAATAAGTAATAAGGCAAAAGGAAGGATGAGAGATAAGTAGAGAGTAGGGAGCAAAGGGTATTGTAGAGACGCGCATTTGCGCGTCTTGATAATATTAAGGCAAAAGTAATCCGACTTCGCCTGGGCTATGGCGGACGAGGAAAGGCAAAAGTAAGAAGAAAGTTCCAGGTTCCAGGTTCCAGGTTCCACGTTCGAAGGATGAAGGATGAACGATGAATGACGAACTAAACCACGAACTATGAACTATGAACTACGAACTATGAACTACGAACTACGAACTACGAACTACGAACTTTTATATCTTTGCGAAAAAATTAATGAACAGATATGTTTGAGAACCTGACAGACAAGCTGGAGCGTTCTTTCAAGCTCCTCAAGGGACAGGGCCGGATCACCGAGATCAACATCGCCGAGACGCTGAAAGATGTGCGGCGGGCCCTGCTGGATGCCGACGTGCATTACAAGATCGCCAAGGGCTTCACCGACAAGGTGAAGGAGAAGGCTATGGGGCAGAACGTCCTGACGGCCGTGCAGCCGGGGCAGATGATGGTGAAGATCGTCCATGATGAGCTGGTGGAGCTGATGGGCACGGAGGCCGTTGATATTGATATCAAGGCCAACCCTGCCATCATCCTCATTGCCGGGCTGCAGGGATCCGGTAAGACCACCTTCTCCGGTAAGCTGGCTCTTCTGCTGAAGGAGAAACGGGGCAAGCGGCCTCTCCTGGTGGCCGGTGACGTGTACCGTCCTGCTGCCATCGAGCAGCTGAAGACGCTGGGCGGACAGGTAGAGGTCCCGGTATATACCGAGGAGGGGAACCAGGACCCTGTAAAGATCGCGAAGAACGCCATCAAACATGCCAAGAAGGAGGGCTACACGGCCGTGATCATCGACACCGCCGGTCGTCTGGCCGTGGATGAGGAGATGATGAAGGAGATCACAGCCATCCGCGATGCCGTCAACCCCCACGAGATCCTCTTTGTGGTGGATGCCATGACGGGGCAGGATGCCGTGAACACCGCCAAAGCTTTCAACGACCGTCTCGACTTCGACGGCGTGGTGCTCACCAAGCTCGACGGCGATGCCCGCGGCGGGGCGGCCCTGACCATCCGCTCGGTGGTGGACAAGCCCATCAAGTTCGTCAGCACCGGCGAGAAACTCGACGCCCTCGACGTCTTCCACCCCGACCGTATGGCCGACCGTATCCTGGGCATGGGCGATATCGTCTCGCTGGTGGAGAAAGCGCAGGAGCAGTTCGACGAGGAGGAAGCCCGCAAGCTGCAGCGCAAGATCGCCAAGGACCAGTTCAATTTTGACGATTTCCTCAGTCAGATACAGCAGATCAAGAAGATGGGCAACATCAAGGACCTGGCGGCCATGATCCCCGGCATGGGCAAGGCTGTCAGGAACATGGACCTTGACGATGATGCTTTCAAGGAGATCGAGGCGATCATACGCTCCATGACACCCCTGGAGCGGCAGAACCCATCCGTTCTCAACGGCAGCCGCAAGAAACGCATCGCCCGTGGCAGCGGCACCTCTGTCACCGAGATCAACCGCCTGCTCAAACAGTTTGCCGAGACGCGTAAGATGATGAAGAGCATGAGTGGCAAAAAAGGCCTCTCACGCCTGATGAACATGCCGGGCATGGGCCGGTAGGAGCGGTCATTGCTCCATGCACCGGGCCGTGTTGGTGACAAAAGCGATCTTCCTGCTGTCGGGCGACCAGCTGGGAACGTTCATGGTTCCCTGTCCTCCGTAAATATAGGCGATCACCTGCGGGGATCCTCCCTCATAAGGCATTTTCCTGATCAGACAGCGTTTGTAAAAAGGATGGTCCTGGGCGTCCACCTCTTTCGGGAAGGAGATGAAGACGATCTCTTTCCGGTCGGGGCTGATGTGAGGGAACCAGTCGTTCCATTCGTCAAAGGTCAGCTGTGTGGGGTTCCTGCCGTCGGGATCCATACGCCATATCTGCATGGTGCCGGTGCGGGCCGAATTAAAAAAGATGTATTTCCCGTCGGGGCTGTATTCGGGACCGTCGTCCAGCACAGGTGTATCGGTCAGGCGGGTCTCCCGGCCCGTGGCGATGTCGATACTGTAGATGTCAAACTTTTTGTGGCGGAAGCCGGTGAACACCATGCTCTTTGCATCGGGCGACCAGCCGTGCAGGTAGGAGGGCCCCACGCCGGGGCGGGTGACGCGCACCGGCGCGGCAGAGCCGTCGGCCGGCAGGTAGTAGATGGACGAGCTGCCGCCGGGGGTGGTGTCGTGGTTGCTGATGCCCAGGAGACGGCCGTCGAAGGTGAGCACATGATCGTTGTTGTTGTGCACGGCGAAGTCCGTGGGCAGCAGGGTGACGGTGGAGCTCTCCAGATCGTAACGGTACAGCCGGCCCTTGCTGTTGAAGATGAGGTGACGGCCGTCGGGCGTCCAGTTGGGTGCCTGGATGGAGTGGGACGAGGTGAAGATCACCCGGCGCAGACCGGTGGCCACGTCCAGGATCTCCAGACGGCTGCCCAGGTAATCGTGGTAAGCTTCAAAACCCTGCCAGACAGGCTTGATGATCCGTACGTTGCGGAAGACGGCGGTCTCCATTACATCCGGATCGTGGGAACAGACATAAAGTCCTACATATACATCATGATCAAGTGCCAGCGAGTCAAGGGTGACCGAGGTGAAGGGCTCGCCGAAACGGGTGACGGACATGATCCAGTGGTGACCCTGTCGTTCCAGTTGCAGGACGGTGGGAAAGGAGTCGGGGGAGGCGATCTCCAGGGTGGGACCGCCGGCCTGCTGCCGGTACTGCAGCGAGGCGAGACCGCTGCCGTGTACTGTGGCGTTCACGTGGGGCGAAGCGGCGCTGAGATCGTTCCGGACGATCCAGCCGGCTTTGCGGTGGGGGTTGACGCCTTTTCCCTGGAAACGCACCTCGGCACGCAGGATGAAATCGCCCTGCAGCGTCGTCCAGAGATAGTGGAACTCATCCCGGCCGAACCACATGTTCTCCCCGGCGCCGCCGATCGTGTAGGTCTGATCGACGGCATCGTACCAGCCAAAGCCGGCGACAGCAGGATGTCCCACATCGCCCTGATCATCGAATATGCCAATGCGCGACTGGGCCAGGGAAAGATGGGCAGGCAAAAAGGTAAGGAGAAGCAGTAACGGCGGGCAAAGGAGCTTTTTCATGATAGGGTAGTTTACAGTTCACAGTTCACAGTTCACAGTTCATAGTTAACCTGCACCTTACACCCAGCACCCTGTACCTTGCACCTTGCACATTGCACCCCTTCTGCCTTATTACTTATTACTTATTACTTTCCATCTCTTTCCCCACCACCGAGAAGATAAAGAGGATGACGGCGCCGGAGGCGAAGACAACGACGAGCGTTTCCAGGAGTTTTCTCACCACGCGTTCCATGTCGATCACATCCCAGATGCCCAGGATGGCGATGACCGTGAAGACGAGGATCAGGATGATCAGAAACCAGATAATGATCTGCTTCAGCACTTTGTTCATGATTTCAGGTTTTACCGGTTGATAAAAATAAGAAAAAAATTATTCTACACTAATGACGATTAAACCTCCATTGTGTTGCAGACAGCGGGGTAATTCCTTATCTTTATGTCCCGAAACATTGTCCTGATCCATGGAAGATGATCTTGTGCACCTACAGGTGGTGGTGGTACTGAACCCCGGCTCTACTTCGACGAAGGTAGCCCTGTACAGTCGCCGGGGAAAAGTCCGGGACAATACTTTCCGTCATGCTGCCCGTGACCTGGAGGGGTTCGATCCCGTAACACAACAGCTGGATTTCCGTTATGATCTGATCCGTCCCTTTATCCTGGGTGAGGTGGATGCGCGCGGCCTCACGGTCGCCGGCGTGGTGGGCCGTGGCGGCATCGTGCAGCCCGTGACGGGCGGCACCTATCGTGTCAACGAGGCTTTCCTGGAGGATGCCCGCAGCTGCCGTTACGGCAACCACGCCTCCAATTTGGGTACCCTGCTGGCCGACCGGCTGCGGCGCGAGCTGGGACTGGAGGTCTGCTATACCGTCGATCCCGTCTCGGTGGACAATATGTGGGCGAAGGCCCGTATCTCGGGACATCCGGATATTGTGCGGGTGTGCCGTGGCCATCCCCTCAATGTGCGGCGCACGGCCCGCCGCGTCGTGGAGCAGCTGGGGAAGAAGCTGGAGGAGAGCCGTTTTGTGGTGGCGCATCTGGGGGGTGGCTTTTCGATCACGGCGGTGGAGCAGGGCCGCATACGCGACGTCAACGACGCCCTCCTGGGCATGGGGCCTTTCTCGCCCAACAGGGCCGGCGCCCTGCCGCTGCGGGGGGTGATGCGTATGTGTTACAGCCGCCCCGAGGAGGAGGTGACCCGCATCCTCTCAAGGGAGAGCGGCCTGCAGGCTTACCTGGGCACCGATGACCTGCGCGAGGTGCTGCAGCTCATAGAGGACGGCGACCGGGAGGCCGCGCGCGTCTATGAGGCCTTCGTTTACCAGATCGCCAAAGAGATAGGCGCTTACCACGCCGCCATGCGGTGTGACGTCGACGGCATCATCATCACCGGAGGCATCGCCCTGTCGGAGAAATTTACGGAAGACCTGAAGGCTTACATCGGCCGCCTGGCCCCTTTCTTTGTGGTGGCCGGCGAGAACGAGATGGAAGCTCTCGCCGAAGGCGCCTTCCGGGTCATCGACGGCCTGGAGGAGGCAAAAGATTATCCCGACCCGCCCGAAACCCTACAACAAGAACTATGATATACCCTGTTTACCCGGAAACCGGTCCCAGGAGATGAGCAGGAAAAGAGCCATCGTAGCGGTCACCAATGACCTGGCCACCGACCAGCGGGTGCGCAAAGCGTGCCGGCTGCTGCAGGAGACCGGCTTTGACGTGCTGCTCGTGGGACGGCGTCTCCCCGGCAGCCCGCCCATGGACGAGCGTCCCTACCGCTGGAAAAGGATGCGCCTTCTCTTCCGGAAAGGACCGCTCTTCTATGCCGAATACAACATACGCCTTTTCTTCTTCCTCCTGTTCCGGCGGGCTTCGTTGCTGGTGGCCAACGACCTGGACACCCTGCCGGCAGTGTACCGGGTCTCCCGCATCAGGAAGGTGCCGTTGGTATATGACTCGCACGAGTTCTTCACCGAGGTGCCGGAGCTGCAGGGACGTCATGCCCGCCGCGTGTGGCTCTGGTTTGAGCGGCGTATCTTCCCCCGCCTGAAAGATGTGGTCACGGTGAGCAACTCCATCGCCACCGCTTATGAGCAGCGGTATGGTGTGCCGGTGCATGTGGTGCGTAACCTGCCGGTACGGGATCCTTCACTTCAGACAGCTTCTATGACGCGCCGCGAGGCCGGCATCCCCGCAGGGAAGAAGGTGGTCATCCTGCAGGGCTCCGGCATCAACAGGGACCGGGGTGGTGAAGAGGCGGTGCTGGCCATGCGTTATGTGGAGGAGGCCGTTCTGCTGGTGGTGGGCGACGGCGATGCCCTGCCGGCGATGAAGAAGCTGGCGGCCGAGGAGGGGCTCACCGGCAAGGTGATCTTCATTCCACGGCAGCCACCGGAGCGGCTCTATGCCTATACCGCCCTGGCGGATGTGGGGCTCTCCCTCGACAAGGACGACAGTCTCAACCAGCTATACAGCCTGCCCAACAAGCTTTTTGACTATATTTACCAGGGCGTGCCGGTGCTGGCGAGCGACCTGCCCGAGGTGAGCCGTATCGTGCGGGGCTATGATGTGGGCATCGTGCTGGACGAGTATTCCGTGGAGGCTATGGGATCGGCCATCAACTGGATGCTGGAGCAGGACTACAAGACCCTGAAAAAAGAGAACCTGCAGCGGGCGGCGGCCGACCTGGTGTGGGACAAGGAAAAAGAAACCCTAAAAAAGATCTATGAACGTTACCTATGAGTGCGAGCCCTCCCCATCTGCATATCATCGCCTTTGACATCCCCTGGCCGCCCGACTACGGCGGGGTGATCGATATCTTCCACAAGATACGCCTGCTGTCGGCGGCGGGCGTGCGCATCCACCTGCACTGTTTCCGCTATGGTGACCGGCAGCCGGCAGGGGAGTTGTTCCGTTACTGCGAGGAGGTGCTTTATTACGAACGGCAGACCGGTCTGCCGGCTTTTTTATCCCTGACCCCTTACATCATCAAAAGCCGCACGAGCCATCTCCTGGAACAGCGGCTGCTGCGCGACCGTTATCCCATCCTCTGCGAGGGGATACACACCTGCGGTATCCTGCGTAACAAAAGACTGCGAAGCCGCAGGATCATCTTCCGGCCCTCCAATGTGGAGCATGTCTATTACCGGGGCCTGGCCCGCCAGGAGAAGCATATCTTCAAAAAGCTTTTCTTCTTCAGCGAAGCCTTCAAGCTGAAGCGCTGGGAGCGTCATCTGGCGAAGGTGTCGGTGATCCTGCCGGTGTCGGACAACGACCGGGAGTGGTTCAGTCACCGTTTCCCCGGCGTGCCGGTGCGGATGATTTACTCTTTCACCCCCTATGATAAGGTGGATGTACCGGCCGGCAGAGGAGCGTATGCGCTCTTCCACGGCAAGCTCTCGGTGCAGGATAATGCGGCGGTGGCTGCCTTTCTCATCGATGAGGTGGCGCCGCGCACTGCGCTGCCCCTGATCATCGCAGGACTGAACCCGCCGCTCTGGTTGGGCAAAAAAGCGGAGGCCGCCGAAGGGGTGACCCTCATAGTCAGTCCGGAAGAGGAGGAGATGGAAAAACTCATCCGCGAGGCCCATGCGCACCTGATGCTCACTTTCCAGGCGTCAGGGATCAAGCTGAAACTGCTGCTCTCCCTCTTCCGGGGGCGTTATATCGTGGTGAACGGGCCCATGATGACTTCGGCAGGACTGGAGGAGTGCGTGATCCGTGCGGACAGCGGCGGGGAGATCGCCGCCCTGCTGGAAGATCTGAAAGAAAAAGAGTTTACACAGAAAGAGGTGAAACGGAGAAAGGAATGTATTCCCGCGGCTTATTATAATAAGGAGAAGACGGAAGAATTGAAAGAGTTGATAAGTTAGTGAGACTATGATTTAATGAGGCAAAGCCGAAATAAAGTCATTTAGTGACATGTCTACTTATTAAATATGACGTATCCAATACATCTTTTATCCTTCGCGCCCCCTCGGTCCCCTAAAGGGGAAGTCCGCCCACAGATGAATAGCCAGCGTGGGTAAGGGTTCCCCCTTCAGGGGGTCAGGGGGGCGGGCAGGCAATGTAATCCGTTGTTTTAATGTTGACTTAACACTTGTCGAACTCCTGCCTGTCGGCAGACAGGAATCCTGACTTGTCGGGGTTGATAAGTTGATGAGTTGAAAGGTTGAAAAGTTTAGGAATTCTGATTTCGTTCATTGTTCATCGATCATCGTTCATCGTTCCCGAATACCTCGTGGCTTTCTCCACCCCTTTGATCCTGCGCAGGTGTCGCAGGATGACCTCCAGGTGGTCGGAGTTGGACACCACCACCTTCAGGATCCCTTCGAAAGCTCCTTTTTTCTCGTTGAATGAGATGGAGCGCATGTCCACTTTCAGTTCGTTGGAGAGCAGCTCGGTAATGCGGTTGACGATCCCCATCTGGTCGCTGCCTGTCACGCGTATGACTGCCTCGAAAGAGGGGACCTGGCTCGTGGCGCTCCAGGTGGCAGGCACCACACGGTAGGGGTATTTCTCTTTCATCCAGCGGGCGTTGGGGCAGTCTTCCTTGTGGATCTTGATCCCCTCGTTGATGGTGACGAAGCCGAAGACACGATCGCCGTAGATGGGATTGCAGCATTTGGCGAAGCTGTAATCGACGTTCTTCATCTTGTCGTCGATGAGCAGATAATCCTCCTTGGCCAGGCGCTGGTCTCCTTTGGTGCCTTTCCGGGGGAGGATGGCAGGCTCTTCTTTCTTCTCCTCCGTGGCGGTGAGGACGTCCTTGATCTCCAGCAGATCGATCTTCTCTTCGGCGATGAGGGAGTAGAAGTCCTGGGCCAGTTTGATACGGTAGTGGTCCAGGAGCTTTTTCACCGTCTTGGCGTTGAAGGGGATTTTCCAGTTGCGCAGGCGCCGCATCAGCGTCTCGCGTCCCAGCGCTGCCGCCTTGAGCTTCTCCTCGTTGAGTGACTGTTTGATCTTGGAGCGGGCCTTGGAGGTCTTGACGATGTTGAGCCAGTCGGCTGCGGGCTTCTGGTTCTTGCTGG
>WFRO01000465.1 GCA_015486475.1 Bacteroidales bacterium | reverse complement strand
GGCCGTTCCTTATGAGCTGAAAGCAGGTGACAGCCTCAATGTACCGGATTCGGTGGTCATGTATGTGGACGATCAGCGTCTGGCTGTATTTACCGGGGAGCACTTTCAGGGAGAATGGGATACCCGCGGTGCTGCGGTCGGGGTGCATGGCCTGCGGGCCGTGTCCTATGCAGAGGGGAAAAAACTACGAAGCAAAACGGTACATATCGTGCTCACCTCCGATTATGTGCCGAAAAAAATGACCTATGAGATCGTAAAGGTCTATCCTCACGACCGGAAAGCTTACACCCAGGGTCTGGTGTATGAGGACGGGTATATTTACGAAGGCACAGGCCTGAGAGGATCTTCCACCCTGCGCAAATGGGAACTGAAGACAGGCAGGGTGGTGGAGTCGCTCAACCTGTCGCCCGACCTCTTTGGCGAGGGGATCTGTATCCTGGGGGACAAGATCTACCAGCTCACATGGACCTCCCGCGTCGGTTTTGTGTATGACAAGAACAGCTTCTCGCTCATCCGCCGGCTGAAGTATTCAACGCAGGGCTGGGGCCTCACCACCGACGGCACCCACCTGATCATGAGCGACGGGAGCAACAACCTTTATTTTCTCGATCCCAAATATTTTTCTGTCCTCCGCCGGCTCAGTGTGTATGACGATCACGGTCCGGTGAATCAGCTGAATGAGCTGGAATATATTGATGGGACCATCTATGCGAATGTTTATCAGACCAATGATATAGTGCAGATAGATCCTGCCTGTGGCAAGGTGCTGGCACGCATCAATCTCCGGGGCATCCTGCCCAGGAAGGAGTATCACAGCGATACCGATGTGCTGAACGGCATTGCCTGGGATGCACAGGGGAAAAGGATCTTCGTCACCGGCAAGAACTGGCCGAAGCTATTTCAGGTACGTTTTGTTCCGGTGCAATAACGGCGGCAGGATCGAAATCTTCCCCCACCACTACGGCCATCTTCTTTTTCAGTATCTCCATCTCGATAGGGGAATGGCCGAGGGTCTCTCCGTCCACTTCCAGATGGATCTCCGGCTCACTGTCGATGCGGATCTTTTTGGCACGGCAGGTGATCACCTTGGGATGCTCAGGCAGACGGCCGTTGAAGAGCATGCCTAAGTGGCGGATGATGTCCAGCTTACCGATCTTACGGATGATCGTGACATCGAACCAGCCATCATCGGCAATAGCATGGGGGGTCTGTATCATTCCTCCGCCTGAATAACGGCCGATGCCTATGGATATGGTAAAGACCGGGCCTGAGAAATGCTGGCCGTCCAGATCGAGGGTGGTGTGGGTATGGCGATAGGTGGCAAGGGTAAAGAGGAGGGTCTGCATATAGACCATGATCCCGCTCCTGCCTTTGGCCTTGCGCAGGTTGGCACGCTGTACCACCACGGCATCGAACCCCAGGCCGGCAATATTGATAAAATACCGCTGATGCCTTTTCCCCTCCTGTTCATAACGTACCACTCCCGCGTCCTGATAAAAAGTACGCTCATGGCGGAGGGTGTCCACAGCTTTGCTGTAATCACCGGGGATGCCGAACATACGGCCCCAGTCGTTGCCTGTGCCCACCGGGATGATTCCCAGCTTTATCTCTGTGACAGGCACCTCCTGCTGGCCGAGGATGCCGTTGACCGTCTCGTTGATCGTTCCGTCGCCGCCTACTACCACAAACCTACGCCATCCCTTGCGAATGGCTTCCCCTGTCAGATCAATGGCGTCGTGTATCCCCCGGGTGAAGACTGCCTCGTAGGAAATACCTGCCTTCTGCATCAGAGAGGAGATCAGGACCCAGTCCTTTTGCCCTTTGCCCTTGCCGGCATTGGGATTGATGATGGCGTACCATTTGTTTTTTTGGGAGGTGCGGGAGGAAGACATGATGAAAATATCAACGTTTGAACAGGGAGGATTATTTGTTTGAGGATCAAAATTTAAAACCCTGCAATGTTAATAAAATGTTAATAATTGCAAACAAATTGTTTACAATTCCGTTTTAGGGAATCTTTTGGAACCATGCTAAAGTAGTAAATTTGAAGTTCAAAAAAAACCGTAAAGAAGCGACAATCTATGGGGAAGATCATATCCTTGGCAAATCAGAAAGGGGGCGTGGGGAAAACGACGACGGCCATCAACCTGGCGGCCAGTCTGGCCGCTCTGGAATACAGTGTATTACTTGTGGATGCGGATCCCCAGGCCAATACCACCTCCGGGGTGGGTTTTGACCTGCGGAACATCAAAAGCAGCATCTACGATTGTCTGGTGGACGACCGTCATCCGGAAGAGGTGATCCTGAAAACAGAGATCGAGGGACTGGACCTGGTGCCCAGCACCATCGATCTGGTGGGGGCGGAGATAGAAATGCTTAACATGCCCAACAGGGAACAGGTGCTGAAGCATGCCCTCGCGAAAGTGAAGGAGGAGTATGATTTCGTCCTGGTGGACTGTTCTCCCTCGCTGGGTCTCCTGACGGTCAATGCCCTGACAGCTTCCGATTCGGTGATCATCCCTGTGCAGTGTGAATATTTTGCCCTGGAAGGACTGGGGAAGCTGCTCAACACCATCAAGATCATCCAGAACCGTCTCAATCCGGAGCTGGAGATAGAGGGTTTTCTGCTGACGATGTATGATTCCCGCCTGCGCCTCTCCAATCAGGTGGTGGATGAGGTGCGGCGGCATTTTCAGCAGATGGTCTTCGACACGATCATACAGCGGAATATCAAGCTGAGCGAAGCGCCCAGCTTCGGGAAACCTGCACTCCTGTATGATGCCAACTCAAGAGGGGCGGTCAACTACCTGAACCTGGCCAGGGAGGTATTGCAGAAGAATGAGAAAACAAAGATCAGGAACGAAGATAAGATCATACAGTAAAAGAGTTGCTATGGCCAGAAAAAATGCTTTGGGCAGAGGGCTGGGAGCCCTGATCGATGATGCGGACAAGGGCAATGCCTCCTATCCGGAGGGGATCCATGAAGTAGAGATCAGCAGGATCAGGTCCAATCCTTTCCAGCCGCGAACCAATTTTGATGATGAGGCACTGCAGGAGCTGGCCGCCTCCATCCGTGAGCTGGGGATCATACAACCTATCTCGGTGCGAGATATGGACGACGGTACCTACCAGCTTATCTCGGGAGAAAGACGCCTGAAAGCAGCTACCATGGCCGGACTGGAGAAAGTCCCCGCTTATGTCCGTTCCGCCGATGACCAGGCCATGCTGGAAATGGCCCTGGTGGAGAACATACAACGGGAGGACCTGGACGCTATAGAGATCGCGATCTCCTATCAGCGCCTCATTGAGGAGTGCCGTCTCACACAGGAGACCCTCTCGGCAAGGGTTGGAAAGAAACGCTCTACTGTCGCCAATTACCTGCGGCTGCTGAAACTGCCGGCCGAGATACAACTAGGCATACGCGAGGGAAAGATCACCATGGGCCATGCCCGTACACTCATCGGTATCGATGATCCCGAAAAACAGATCAACCTTTATTACCAGATCATCAGCGACGAGCTCTCCGTCCGGCAGACCGAAGAGATGGTGAGGAAGATGGTGAACCGCGAGATGCGCAAAGCCACCGGCAGAGAACAGAAGAAACAGGAGCTGGCCGAAGCTTTCAAAGGGCTGCAGGAGGAGCTGGCCGGATTCTTCAGGACGGATGTGCAGCTCCGCGTGAATGAAAAAGGCAAAGGCAAGATCGTCATCCCCTTTGCCAGCACCGAAGAGCTGGAGAAGATCATGGAGGCATTCGATAAACTGGGCTCTGCCGGTTCGTAGTTCGTGGTTCGTGGTTCGTAGTTCATAGTTCTCAGTTCATAGTTCATAGTTCACAGTTTCCCGTTCGTCGATTCCCGGCAAGCCGGGACTTCCGCTAACGCTCCAGCATCGTTCGTCAATCATCGTTCGTCGTTCAACGTTCCCAATATTTCCTTATCTTTGCATTGTGAAAGGGTCTGAATGCAGAGGAACAGGGAATTGAAAAAAGTTTTTGTCATATATATCACCGC
>WFRO01000464.1 GCA_015486475.1 Bacteroidales bacterium | reverse complement strand
GTCCGTCGGCAGGGAAAAGGAGATTTTCTGCACTTTTTCACAAGGGGTGTATGAGACCACCATTATCATCGGTCACCAGGGGGCTCCTCTCATGGAGAGATGGTTCAAAGAAGAGAAGTTGCTCTCCCGGAAGAAAGGACTCTCTTCGATCACCATCCTGCTGTCGCTGAAGCAGGGGTTTTAGTACAATAGTGTGGAGTGTGGAGTGTGGAGTGTGGAGTTAAAAGTTAAAAGTGAGCTAAAGTTAAAAGTTTAAGTTCCCCCAGCACCCCTTCAACCTTCGAGCATCGAGCTTTCTTTTGCCTTCTGCCTTTTTACTTTTGCCTTCGTTAGAGGGGAGTCTGGAGTATCGCTCGTTCCCTGCCTGCCGGCATGGGCCTGCGCCGGTCAGATCCGGGGATCTTCCTGCTCTTTATCCTCCTCTTCCTCTTCATCCTCTTTCCCGGTCATCATCTCCATCTCCGGGTATTTTCCTTCGAACATCTCCTTGACCTCTTCTTTCAGGATGCCGCCTTCATAATCCTCATCCGTGCTGATGATCATGTCGGCCTCATCCTCCGTCATCCGGACAAGGTAGTAATGGTCCTCCGTCTCAAAAGGGAGGGCGCTGACATACTTCCCGTCCTTGTTGAGAAAGGTGATCAGATACTGGCTGAACCCTTCGGGATAGGAGAGCTTGATCTGTTCCTGGATGCTTTTGTCCAGCTTGTCGTAATCTTTGATGATCCGGGGCTTTGTTTTGTTCATGATGCAAATGGAATAACGGCACAATGATAAAAAAAAAACTCAAACAAAACATTTCCCCATTTTTTTTTCAGAAAAATATATGATCTTTATAGCCGGTCCCGGGATCACAACCGGTATTCCCTATTTTTTAAGCCCTTTTAACCGATCTGTCATGAAAAAGATCCTTTTCCCTTTCGGACTGTTCCTCACCCTGTTACTCTCTGTTCCGCTGGCTGCCCAGGAGGGAGGGGCGGCTTATATCCCGCCGGAGGACCCGCTGGTACAGAAAAACCTGGAAGAATGGCAGGACCTGAAGTTCGGCTTCATGATGCACTGGGGGCCCTATTCCCAGTGGGGCATCGTGGAGTCGTGGTCGATCTGTAGCGAGGATGTGCCCTGGTGCCGCCGCAACGCGGAAGACTACACGGAGTACAAAAAGGCCTATGAGATGCTGAAGACCACCTTCAACCCCGGCCTTTTCGATCCGGAGAGCTGGGCCCGGGCCGCGAAAGATGCCGGCATGAAGTACCTGGTCTTTACCACGAAGCACCATGACGGTTTCTCGATGTTCGACACGAAGCTGACCGATTACAAGATCACCGATGAGCACTGTCCTTTTCACAAAAACCCCCGGGCCGACGTGACGAAGGCTATTTTTGATGCTTTCCGGGCCGAGGGGTTCAGGGTGGGAGCCTATTTTTCCAAGCCCGACTGGCACTCCCCCTACTACTGGTGGCCCTATTTCGCCACACCCGACCGCAATGTCAACTACAACCCGGAAAAATACCCTGAGCGGTGGGATAAGTTCAGGGATTTTGTTCACGGTCAGGTGGAGGAGCTGATGACGAACTACGGGCACGTGGATATCCTCTGGCTTGACGGCGGGTGGGTGCGTCCCCGGCCGGGCATCAAGCACCTGCCCTGGAACCAGGACATCGACATGCCGGGGCTGGCGGCCATGGCCCGCAGCCACCAGCCGGGGCTGATCATCGTCGACCGCTCGGTGGCCGGGAAGTATGAGAACTACCGCACGCCCGAGCAGCGCGTCCCCGACAAGCCCCTGCCCTACCCCTGGGAGACCTGCATGACCATGGGAGGCTCGTGGTCGTACAACCCCCTCGACCATTACAAGCCCACCCGTCAGCTCATCCATCTGTTGGTGGACATCGTCTCCAAGGGAGGCAACTTCCTGCTGAACGTAGGACCCTCCCCGCAGGGAGAGCTGCCTCCGGTGGCGCTGCAGCGCATGAAAGAGATCGGCGCCTGGATGAAGGTCAACGGACAGGCCATCTATGGCACCCGTCCCGTGGCCCCTTACAAGGAAGAGAACATCTGCTTCACCCGCGGCAAGGCCGGCGAGGTGTACGCCATCTACCTGGCCGGAGAGAAGGAGACAAAGATCCCCGGACAGATACACATCAAAGCTTTCCGGGCCGCCCCCGGCACGAAGATCAACCTGCTGGGCGTCAACGGCAACCTGAAATGGAAAAACGCTGAGGACGGACTGGTCATCTACGTCCCCGCCAGAACCGCCATCCACCCCCCGGCAGCCTACGCCTGGAGCTTCAGGATAAGCAAGATCGATGAGTGATGATCGATGATCGACGAACCTGGAACATGGAACTTGGAACCTGAAACAATTCAAACCTCAAACCTCAAACCTCAGCTCACCATGAAAAAGATAACTTACCTACTCGCCCTCCTTCTCCTGGCCGGGTGCAGCCATCCCGCCCCGAAGGATGTTTTTTCTTTCAACGAGCCGGCCGATCCGGATTCGCTGGCCTCTGTTGCTTCCTGGCAGGGGGCCACGGGACGGGTGCAGGCCGCCTTCGGCAGCAGTGACATCCGTTATGCACGGGATGTCCCGCCCAAACAGGGCCTGTCCGTCTCCTGGGACGCTGCAGCCTGGCAGGGCGAGCGGATACACACACAGGTGGTGGTCTGGAGCACGGAGGAGATCGCCCGTCTGCAGGTATCCCTCACACCCCTGAAGAGCGACGGGCATACACTGGACGCCTCCGCCGCTGCGCTACATCCCCTGGGGTATGTGCTGGCCGACACCGGTTTCACCGGCTGCCGCCGCCGCAGCCAGGACACCATGAAAGCACAGCTCTCGGCCGAGATCCTGTACGACAACAAACCCTTCGCCCTGCCGGCACACTCAGCACGCCCCGTATGGCTCAGCCTGCAGATCCCGCGCAACACACCTGCAGGCCTGTACCGTGGCTCTGTTATCATCAGCACCGGCAGCGACTCCCTTTACCTGCCGCTGAGCGTGGAGGTACAGGACATGGAGCTGCCCCCCTCCTCCCAATGGCAGTACCATCTCGACCTGTGGCAAAACCCCTTTGCCATCGCCCGCTATCACAAGGTACCCCTCTGGTCACAACAGCACTGGTACCTGATACGCAAGTATCTGGACCTGCTGGCAGAGGCCGGTCAGAAATGCATCACCACCACCATCGTCAACAAACCGTGGCACGGGCAAACCTACGACCCCTTCGGCTCGATGATCGGCTGGCTGCACAACAGCAACGGTACCTGGGAGTATGATTACTCCCTCTTCGACGAGTATGTGCAGACGGCTATGGAAGAGGGCATCACGGAGCAGATCAACTGCTACACCATGGTAACGTGGGGCAACCGGTTCCGTTACTACGAGGAGGACTCTGCAGGTTACGTCACCGTGAAGGCCCGGCCCGGCAGCAAGGAATATGAAGCGCTGTGGAAGCCTTTCCTGCTCGACTTCCGGACCCACCTCGAGGAGATGGGATGGCTCAGCAAGACCGCCATCTCGCTCGACGAAAGAGGACTGGAGGACACGCGCAACCTGATCCGCTTCCTGCACAATACGGTCCCGGAGCTGAAGCTGACCCTGGCCGGCGGCTTCTACAAGGAGATCATGCCCGACATCTACGATTTCAGCTATAACTTCTGGCACCTTAAAAAAGCCCAGACACCGGACATTGCCGCCGCCCGCAGGGAGAAAGGGCAGATCACCACCTGGTATGTGGCCTGCAATGTGCCCTGGCCCAACAACTTCACCTTCTCGCCCCCGGCCGAGTCGGCCCTGCAGGGCTGGATCACCGCGGCCCTCCACCTGGACGGTTTCCTGCGGTGGGCCTACAACTCCTGGCCTGAAGATGTGATGCACGACTCGCGGTTCCGCACCTGGCCTTCCGGAGACACCTACTTCGTCTATCCCGGCCCTTACAGCTCCGTACGCTTTGAGAAGCTCATAGAAGGCATTCAGGACCATGAGAAGATCCGCATCCTCAGCCAACTTGTCCGCGAGAAGAACATCGCCCTGCCCGACTCCCTGGACCTGCAGAAATACCTCGACCTCCTCGACCCGGCACACCCCACAGATGCAGCCTCTTATGTTGAAAAAGGACACCGGATGCTGCGGGAGATAACGGAGGAAGTAAGGAAAAAGTAATCCGCCTCCGACCCGATGAATCGGGACTACGGCGGACAAAGAAAGGCAAAAGGCAGAAGGAAGGTTGAAGCGCGAAGGTGTGTTAGGTACTGGGTACAGGGTACAGGGTGCTGGGGGAACCCCTAACTTTTAACTTTAGGCACTTTTAACTTTTAACTCCAAACTCCAGGCACTTCCAAAATAGGTATTTAATTACCTATTTAACTAC
>WFRO01000463.1 GCA_015486475.1 Bacteroidales bacterium | reverse complement strand
TCTCCGGCATCTCAATATCCATCAGCACCAGATCGGCGGCGGGTCCCTCTTTCTCCTTCTTCATGAAACGTACCGCCTCCTTACCTGTGCCCACATGGAAGACATTGAACCCTGCCTGCTCCAGCACAGCACGCAGATAGAGGAAATTGAAAGGATCATCCTCGGCAATGAGGATCTTTTTCCCGGTGAGCTCCTGCCGGATATTGGACTCAGCCCTCCTGGCTGCATAAGTGTTCACGCCCTTTTCATCTTCCATGACCTTCAGGGGAATGGTGAAATAAAAGACAGACCCTTTGCCTTCTTCCGATTCCACCCAGATCCTACCACCCAGCAGATGGGTCAGGCGTTTGGAAATGGCCAGACCCAGTCCTGTCCCCGGATAGAGACGCGTCTTGGAATCATCCAGCTGCTGGAAACGCTGAAAGATGATCTCCTTCTTGTCCTCCGGAATGCCAATACCTGTGTCTTTTACAAAAAAACGGAGCGCTTCCTCCTCAGGCAAAATATCATACCCGAATTCGACATATCCTTCCCGTGTGAACTTGACGGCATTGCTCAACAGGTTATTCAGGATCTGTCGCAGTCGCAAAGGATCGGTCCGGATCTTGAAAGGCAGTTTCTGATCATGCCTTTTCCGCCTCAGCTCGATCATGTCGGCATGATAATGAGAGGAGAGCAGCTTGAGGAAAGTGGTATAAAGTGATTCTATCTGCTCGTCAATATCAACGAATTCTTCACTCACCTGTATCTGACCCGATTCGAGCTTGGCCAGGTCGAGGATATCATCGATCAGCCGGAGCAGACTGTCACCGCTGTTCTTGATAATGTTCACATACTCTCTTTTCTGCTCCGCCGTAAGGTCTTCCGTAGATAACAGCTGGGCAAAGCCCAGGATGGCATTCATAGGAGTCCGTATCTCATGGGACATATTGGTCAGGAAAGCCGTTTTCATGCGATCCGCCTGCTCTGCTTTCTCTTTGGCAGCCAGCAGTTTCCTTTCCACCTCTTTCTTTCTCCGTATATCCCTGTAAAGGGCATAGATGATCGTTTTGTCATGGCTGATACGGAAGGGCTTGATGAGGAGCGAGACATCGATCTTTTCCCCGTCCTTGCGCATCCTCACCGTCTCGGTCTCGATCACCTCGCCCCGGAAGGAGCGGTCGGTGTATGAGGCAGCCTCCTCGCTCAGTTCTTCAGGTATGATCAGGTCGTCCAGACGTTTCCCGATAATCTCTCCCGGCTCAAAACCGAAAAGACGGTTAAATGCCACATTCGCATCGGTAATCGTGCCCGGGTATTCCTGGATCACCATGGCCTCCGGCACATTCTCAAAAAGCTGCTCAAAATAGGCTTTTTCAATGTTCAGTTCTTCCTCTTTCTGCTTCCGGTCGATCGCCAGACCGATCTGGTAAGAGATAAGCTCCAGGATATCCTTATCGGCATCGGTGTACATGTTCTCGTCCTCATAGCTCTGCACCCCCACCATGCCTATGATCTTCTCATTCACCCGCAGAGGCACCCCCACCCATACCTTCGAATCGGTACCCACCAGTTTCACCTCTCCCTTGTCGACCAGCTCATGGAACTCTTTCTCACGTACCAGCAGGGATTTATTGGTCTTGATGACATAGCGCGAAAGCGTATTAGCGGCAGGAACCCGCTCGAAATGATCCTTCAGGTCACTGAAAAAAGGCATCGTAAAAGTATCATCCTCCGGATGATAGAGTGCAATATAAAAATTAGTGGTATCCATCAGTTTTCCCAGCTGTTCACGGATAAAAGCCGTCAGCTCCCTGATGTCGCCGGTCAGGACCGTAGCATTGGATATCTCAAGCAATGTTTGAAGTATGATCTCTTTTTCCGGATCTTTCTGATTCAGCATTTTAACCTTCTAAGATGAGAAAACTGTTTTCACCGACTAAAATTACAACTATTTTTCCAACATTTTGACCCGGACGGGGGTATTGAGGTCAATTTTTAACAGATTTGCTATATTTACGAACAAACTCCCAAAATATTTTACGGTATGAGCAAAAAATATGTTCTGGTGCTCGACTGCGGAGCTACCAACATCCGGACGATCGCCGTGGATGAAAAAGGTGGCATTGCCGCTGTCTCTTCCCTGCCTAACAATACCCGGCCCGACCCGGAAGATCCCGCTTACAGGATCTGGGACGTACAGGAACTGTGGGAGAAATTCGGCAGGACAACACGGGAGGTGCTGGCACAGATCGATAAGAACGATATCGTCGCCGTAACCGTCACGACCTTCGGTGTGGACGGTGCACCTTTCACCCGCGACGGCCGGATGCTCTACCCTGTCATCTCCTGGCAGTGCCCCCGCACAGCGCCGGTGATGGAGAATATCGGCAAATATATCCCGCTGGAGGAGCTCTACCGGATCACGGGGGTGCAGCCCTTCACCTTCAATACGATCAACAAGCTCATCTGGCTGAAAGAGAACCGCCCTGATATTGTCGAAAAGACAGACGCTTTTCTTTTTATCTCCTCTATCTTCCTCTATTACCTCTCCGGCGAGATGGTCACGGACATGACCATGGCCGGCACCTCCATGCTCACCGACCTGCAGGAGAGGAAATTCTCCGGGCGGGTCCTGCAGAGCATCGGCTATGAGGCATCCCT
>WFRO01000462.1 GCA_015486475.1 Bacteroidales bacterium | reverse complement strand
TTGAGCCACACATCCACCCCCTGCACCAGATGGGAGGCCAGCTCCATATCATAATCCTCCAGGAAAAGGATCTTCCCTTTGAACTCCGGCATGCGGGAGATACGGTAGATCTCGCTGATCAGCTTTTTCCCTTCGGTATCCTGCGGATGTGCCTTGCCCGCAAAAAGGAACTGCACGGGCCGGTCCTCATCGTTCACAAGTTTCTTCAGGCGCTCAATGTCACGGAACAGCAGGGTGCCCCTCTTATAGGATGCAAAACGGCGCGCAAAGCCGATGGTCAGGGCATCCTCCCGCAGACGCCGGTTGATCTCAATGATCTTGCGGGGCGACTCGTGACGGCGGGTGCCGTTCTTGGTAAAACGCTCGCGTATATAACGGATCATCTCCTTTTTCACCTCTCTTTTGAACGCCCACAGATCTTTGGCGGGGATATGTTCGATCTTCTTCCAAGTCTCTTCCCGGCTGGGATTCACAGATCCTTCACGGCCTGTTTTTTCCATAAGGAACTCTTTCCATCCGGCAGAGGTCCAGGTATCATAATGCACACCGTTGGTCACATACCCGATGTGCAGCTCTTCTTTGAGAAACCCGGGCCAGAGGTCCTTGAACAGCTCACGGCTCACCTCCCCGTGCAGACGGCTCACGCCGTTGATCTCGGAGGAGAGGTTAGCGGCAAGAAAGCTCATGTTGAATTTTTCATTTTTATCTCCGGGGGTTTTTCTGCCCAGGTTCATCATCTCGTCCCAGGAGATCTTCAGACGGTCGGGATAATGTGCCAGATAGGTGCGCAACAGGTTCTCGTCAAAGAGATCATGGCCTGCCGGTACGGGGGTATGCGTAGTGAAAAGAGTGGATCCTCTCACTACCTCCCGGGCTTCGGCAAAGGAGAGATTATATTCATGGATCAGGCAATTGATACGCTCCAGGCCGATGAAGGCCGAATGTCCTTCATTGCTGTGGTAGATGTCCGGCTGTATCCCCAGCACACGCAGGGCACGTATGCCGCCGACACCCAGGAGGAGTTCCTGTTTCAGCCGGTTCTCCCGGTCACCCCCGTAGAGATGATGGGTGATCTGCCGGTCCCGGTCCTGGTTCTCTTCCAGGTCGGTATCCAGAAGATAGAGGGAGACACGTCCCACTTTTGCTTCCCAGATCTTCGCCGTCACCACACGTCCCGGGAAAGCGACCTGTACCGACAGCCAGTTGCCTGCCTCATCCTTGACAGGCATCACCGGCAGATGAGAGAACTGCTCGGCCTCATATACCTCCTGCTGTTCGCCGCTACTGCTGAGCACCTGCTTGAAATAACCGTAACGGTACAGCAACCCTATGCCGGTCATGGGGCGGTTCTCATCGCTGGCCTCCTTCAGATAATCCCCCGCCAGTACACCCAGACCTCCGGAATAGATCTTCAGGCTGCTGTGCAGACCGAATTCCATGCTAAAATAAGCCACATGCGGCAGGGACCGGTCCGGTTTTTCATCCATGTATTTCCGGAACTCCACCACCACTTTGTCCAGATGGGCCAGGAACTTCTTACTGCGTGACAGGGAAAGAAGCCTTTTATAATCCACTTTTTCAAGCAGCATAACAGGATTGTGACCCGTCTCCTCCCAGAGGTACTCATCCACAGCCTGCCAGAGTTGAGCAGCATCGTCATACCACGACCACCACAGGTTGCCCGCCAGTTCTTCCAGCACTTTTAAGCGTGGCGGCACCCGTGATTCGATGAACAGGGGCTTCCACTGGGGCGTGGAGAGCATCTTCGGCGGTACGATAAAAGGAGCCTCTTTCGTCTGGGTGGCCAGATCCAGCGAGCGAAAACGCTGATTCACTTCCTCCACCGCCTTGCGGTATGCCTCCAGGTAATGCTTCACAAGATTTTTCCACAACGCTATGCGGGAGACAGCGTGTGCCTCTTTCCGGGCCTTCTCCATCCTGCCGGCAGGGAAAGATACATATTGCTCCATGGCTGCAGCCAGACGCGAAGTGACCTCATCATCATTGTCATCATTACGCTCCAGGACGACGATACCCTGCTCCTTTACCTCATAATATTCTTTCACCCAGGCCCCGAAACCGGCCAGGGTGGTGGTCACCGTAGGCACATGAAAAGCCAGGCTCTCCAGGGGAGTATATCCCCACGGCTCATAATAGGAAGGGAAAGCGGTCAGATCGAAGCCGACCAGCAGGTCATAATAAGGGAGGTTATAGATGCCGTCATCACCATTGAGATAAGAAGGCACAAAAACGACATGCACGCCGGAGTCTTCCGGTTTGTCGAGGCCCTCCTCTTTCAGCAACCGCAGGATGGCGTCATGCTCCCGCCAGCGGAGGTCATGGGTGAGCAGAGGATCTCCCTCATAGCGTTCTTCCTTCCCCTCCATCACCTCCTGCAGGCCCGGACAGGGCCCTGCGTGGTCGGCCGGGATCAGGATAAACGCCACCACTTCACGCTGTTCTTTTTTTCGCTCCTTAAGCTGTGCCAGCGAACGGATAAAGATATCGATACCCTTGTTCTTGAATTCATACCGGCCACTGATGGCCACCAGAAAGGCCCGGTCATCAAATTTCTTCCCATACAATGCGCCTGCACTTTTGAGCAACAACCGTCGTGCCTCTTCCCTCTTTTTAC
>WFRO01000461.1 GCA_015486475.1 Bacteroidales bacterium | reverse complement strand
GGATATCCCTCATTTTCAGGGAATATTTTGCCCGCAGTTTCATCATTTTGTTCAT
Source organism: Bacteroidales bacterium (assembly GCA_015486475.1). Lineage (GTDB taxonomy): Bacteria > Bacteroidota > Bacteroidia > Bacteroidales > VadinHA17 > DRPN01. Next base: position 5,716 of record WFRO01000461.1, on the reverse strand, counting down.
CAGGTCCGTCTGCTTGTCGATGTTGGCATTGATCGACTTCTGGTTAGGTTTTTCTGCCGTGACCAGGGCATGGTACTGGGCTTTCAGAACAGCCATTTCATTGCGCAGGGGCAGGGACTCTTTGGTCCTGTCCAGGTTGAGCTGCTTCATCTGATCTATCTGATCATCCGTCAGATCAAGCATCTTCTGCATCATGCCGGAGTGTTGTGACTTCATCATCGGCATGCCTTTGCCTTTGGGGGGCTGAGCCCAGGCCAGTGTCCCCGCCAGAAAGATCGTCATAAAGATCGTGGTCATTTTCATCCATTTTGTTTTCATAGCTTTACAATTTTAAAAATTAGTTTTTCTGTTTTATCGCTTATTTGACATCCGGCACACCTGATTTATTCCCCCCGGGAAAAAAAGACCCCGGTAAGTTCCGGGGTCTCTTTCTGCTTTGTTACCAGGGACAGGGCATGCGTCCCGATCCGTGATCCCCGGGAGGGGGGGACGGCGGACCACCGTGTCGTTTGGAACCACCCGACCTCTTACTATGTGAGCGGGCGATATTATCCATGCGTTCTTTCTGTGCCTTGGTAAGATAAGGATCCAATTCTTTCCTGAAGTCCTTCATCAGGGCGATAAAATCACCCCTGTACTTTTCACGCAAAGTATTGTTCTCCGATGCATATTTTTTGATGACCGGAAGGATCTTCTCTTTTTGTTCCGGCGTAGGATCGATCATATGTAACGTCCCGTAGATGAACCGGTCGGTCGAGGAAAAAGACCGGTATTTTTTAAGATGGGCATTCCGTATCTGTGCCGAGGTAAGCATGCCCAGGGCAAAGCCGATGATCAGCGTCCCTGTGAGGACCAGGATGATCTTGATCTTATTTGTTTTCACGTTGTTCATTTTTGGTTATCTGTCTTTATATTATTATGCAACTTCACAACATCTCATTCGGAAAAGTCCTCATACAGGAGATAACTCACGAGGTTATCCTCTGAATAGTTATCCACTCCCAGCACGGTCTCTTTGCTGAGCGATCCGCTGGTCATATATATGGAGATAAGCAGTACCGCTATAACAGCGATGCTGGCCACAGCTATCTTCCGGAAAAGGGAGAAAAACTGGCCGGTATTTTCCATCTCCACCACCTTTGTCTGCTCTTTCTCTTCACTGAGGCGTTGCATCACCCGTGAAGAGAATCCTTCGTCAAAGTGCCAGGAGGTCTCCCCCAGCAGGCCGCGCATCTCTCTCAGCTCTTCCTCCTCCGCTTTCAGAGCGGGATCTTTGAGATATTCCTCCAGCAACTTTTTCTCTTCCGGCGACAGATCCCGGTCAAAAGATGCGTACAGGAGCTCCCGTTTCATTTCTTGTTCTTTCATGGTTTGAAGATCTTTTCATTCATTAATATCTCTTTCAGTTGTTTCTGGGCCCGTGACAGCCTGGAGAGCACGGTACCCATCGGAAGGTTCAGGATCTCTGCCGTCTCTTTGGTGCTGTATCCCTCGATCAGCCGCAGCACGACCACCGACCTGAATCCCTCTTCCAGTTTCAGGAGGGCGGCTTCCACCACCTCCCGTGTATCCCTTTTTTCCGCATCCCTACCCTCGTCCGACAGATCCGAATAACCGGCTTCTTCCTGTTTCTGCGTAAAAAGGGAGACTACCCTTTTTTTCTTCTTCAACTCGTTCAGCGACAGGTTGATGGCAATCCTTGTCAGATAGGTCCTTAAGGCAGCATCGCCCCTGTAACGGTCCAGGGAGTGATAAAAGCGTATGAACACCTCCTGTCCCACATCATCCGCTTCCGCCACATTTCCCAGCATGCCTTTCACCACATTGGCCACCATGGGCTCGAATTTCCTGACAATAGCAGCAAATGCACGCTCATCACCTGTGCGTGCTTTTTCCACCAGTTCCCAGTCGCCGGCATACTTGTTCACTACCCTCTTTTTATTTATTGACAATCGTAATGCCCTGTTTATTCCTTCATTCAGTGTTCAAAGATAAAAAGTTCCGTTGTAAGCCTCTCCATTTCTTTATTGTGACAACGGGATCTCCCCTTTTATTTCCGTTCCGGCAATAAATACATCACTTTTGTTATTTTTATCCCAGATTACGCATTAGGAAGCTAAGGATGAGCTGAACTAATGCGTTAGCTGGGGTTAACCCCGGTATAGGATTTCACGATTTTGGTGAATCACCAAAACCGATGAAATCCTTAATCGATCAGCAATGAAAAGCGCTTGCGATTTTCTATTGCTGATTTTGGGTTTATGATCATGGATAGCAGGCAGAAGATCCTGGAGGAGCTCTACAGGTCCGTTTGTGCATGCCGGGCCTGTGATCTGCATACCTGGCGGCAGCAGTGTGTGTTGCCGGAAGGGGACTTGCATGCTCATGTGATGATGATCGCACAGGCGCCGGGCAGGGAAGAGAATCAGTCGGGGAGAATGTTCACGGGCCCCTCCGGGAAGATCTTTGACCGGCTGCTGGAAGGAGCCGGCGTAAAGCGGCAGGACCTTTACCTGACCAACCTGATCAAGTGCATGCTGCCCAAAGCCCGGCGGCCCTCACGGTCCCAGTGGGATGCCTGCACGCCCTGGCTGGAGCAGGAGATAAAGATCCTGCAACCCCGTATCGTCGTACCCCTGGGTTTTCAGGCCCTCAAATTCATCCTGATCCGGGAGAAACTCCCCAGACCCCCCAAAAAAGAGTACAGATATCTGTTCGGGAAATATCTGCCGGGGAAAGACTTTATGATCTATCCCCTGCGGCATCCCACGGCCCTGCTCTTCGATCCCGGGAAAGAGGAGATCATGTCCCGTAACTATGCAGAGCTGAAAAAGATCGTATATCCTGCGCAGCAACCCCGGGAGCGGGATCATTAATGATAATAAAGATGCAGTACCCAGTCCTGTTCCGGAGCAGGCGGAATGAAATGCTGCACCTCCCCGCCTTTTACAGAGTTTCCGGGGATCTCCCTGCCGGTGCGGGGATCCAGCCACACCACCTGCAGTCTCTTCTTCGCTGCAGAAAGGTCCACATCAAAACCTGCGCCGTTCCCGGTATATGCAACATACTCCTCGCCGGGAGTGGCGGCCAGGATCACTTCCGGGGCATTCTGTAACAACTCGTCATGGGGTTGCAGGCCGGCAAGGTCATGATTCAGTTCCCTGCGAAAAAAAGAGGAGGCAATGCCAATATAGCGTGCTCCTTCACGTATAAGGGAATCTATCGGTGTTCCCTGGTTGTAATCGGCGAAAAAAGCCTGTGCCCCGGTCAGTGCACACCGCCAGGCCGCCATGCGGATCTTCTCATTGGTCCAGTTGCCGCGGGAGATGAAGATACGCCAGTGATCGGTATAGGCTACCGGCACCTGCAGCTTCTCTCTCATCTCCTCCATTGCCTGGCGGGGCATCAGGTGGTCCCATCCCAGGCTCATGTAGGTAGCGCTGTCGGGCAGGATGCCACCGCTGCCGCCTCCCGTGCGGCTGCCCACGGGATGATGCCAGGGATCGTGACGCCTGAACCAGGCCGCAAAAGCATTGATCCATTTATTGCTCCTGTACTCGCCGATATCGACGCCCGTGTCCCACAGAAGATGCGGATAACAGGCCAGGCGCGCCACCACATACCTGAAGAACCGCAGCTCAGCCTGTGATCCGGGGGTGATGCCGTAGCGGTCAGGGGTCATCTCATCATCCCCGTACAGCATGATATAAGCACCCATATTCAGCTCGCGGGCAGCATCCATGCGGGCGTTGAGGCTGTCCCAGAAAGGAAGATTGAACATCTCCCCCTCTTTGCCTGTCACATAAGGCAGAGCTGCCTGCGGCCATTGCCGGGCCCACCCGGTTCTCATTACGGCCAGCTCGCCAAACCCCAGCAACCGGGCCTGCACCTTGCCGGCTGCAAAATGCAGCGCCTGCCGGACAGCTTCGGAAGAGGGAGGCAATCCGCGGAAAGCCCACGGCCCTACCCCCGGGATCACCGGCGCCCAGATAACAGGGAAGTCACCGCCATTGCCCTGCAGCACCCACTGCCGGCCCTCACATCCCAGCGGCGGATCCAGATCACTCTTCACACACCGGAACATTCCCTCCCTGCCATCCAGACCGGGATCTTTGCAATGACTCCGGTAATGCCACACGCCGGTCTCAACGGGCATAAAAAACACTTTCCACAGGCTGTCGCCGGCATAAAAACCATATTGCCGCAGGACCTTCCCTGAGGGGGAGGTGAAATCCACCTCCAGCACCACATCAAAAGGATTGCCCTGCCAGGAAATATCCCGGAAAGAGGTCTCATATCTTTTCCACAACCCCACCTGCGGCATGCGGGCCCCGGCATCCCGGAAAGGGAAGATCAGCAGCGCCAAAAAGATCAGGAAACCGGACACCGCCGACGGGAATACCGGATCTTTCCCGGGGTGATATGACAAAAAGTTCATGAGGATATGCTTTGGGGAGGAAAGATAGTAAAAAGATCCCCATTCCTGTCCGGGTCACCGGCAGATATCCCCGGCAGCACATACTGATATTTTTCATTATGTTTGTATAAAATATTCAGATCAGCAGGATCCATCCATGGAACCAACGAAAAAAACATTTGGCACGGCGCCGGTCTTTTTTACGGCGATCTCCACCATCCTCGGAGCCATCCTGTTCCTGCGTTTCGGCATGGCCGTGGGTGTCCTGGGTTTTCTCGGAGTGGGACTGATCATACTCACCGGCCATCTGGTGACCATCCCCACAGCCCTGGCCATCTCCGAGCTGGCCACCAACGAGAAGGTGGAGGGTGGCGGGGAATATTTTATCATCTCCCGCTCTTTCGGTCTCAATATCGGCGCCACCATCGGCATAGCGCTCTATTTCTCCCAGGCCATCAGCATTGCTTTCTACATTATCGCTTTCACCGAGGCTTTCTCCCCCCTGTTCGATTTTATGAAAGAGCATTATCAGATCATTCTGCCCCGCCAGGCCATCAGCATTCCCTCCATGCTCATCCTTGCCTTCATCATGCTGAAAAAAGGAGCCAGCATGGGGGTACGCACCCTTTACCTGATCGTAGCCATCCTTTTCACGGCCATACTGCTCTTCTTCCTGGGCAAGACCGATTATCAGCTGGCGGGGGACTATGAGACCCTGTCGATCCGCCACATGGACAAGTTTTTCCTGGTGCTGGCGATCATCTTCCCGGCCTTCACCGGCATGACGGCCGGTGTGGGGCTCTCGGGCGACCTGAAGAACCCGGCCCGCTCCATCCCCATCGGTACCATTGCCGCCACCGTCACAGGGATGATCGTCTATTTCTTCATCGCCTGGAAGCTGAATATCTCCGCTTCCCCTGACGACCTGGTCTCCGACCAGCTGATCATGGCCCGCATTGCGAAGTACGGCAACATAGCCATTCCGCTGGGGCTGGCAGCTTCCACCCTTTCGTCGGCCCTGGGCTCGATCATGGTTGCCCCCCGCACTTTACAGGCGCTGGCCGGCGACAAGTCTTTTCCCGGGCGCCGACTCAACCATTTTCTCTCCCGTGGCAAAGGAGAGACCCGTGAGCCTTTCAACGCCACGCTCATCACCTCCATCCTGGCCCTGGCTTTCGTGGCCGTGGGCAGCATCAATTCGGTCGCTATGGTCATCACCATGTTCTTCATGGTCACTTACGGCTCCCTCTGTCTCATCTCTTTTCTGTACCATTTCGGCGCCGATCCTTCCTACCGTCC
>WFRO01000460.1 GCA_015486475.1 Bacteroidales bacterium | reverse complement strand
GGATCGCCGAGGCAGAAGCCGAAGCCATCCGGCTGGTCACGAAAGCCATCGAAGAAAAAGGAGATCCTGTCAATTACCTGATCGCATCAAAATACCTGGAGAGCCTGAAGGAGATGGTGTCCGGAAAAGAGAACAAGACCGTCTATCTGCCGTACGAAGCCAGCAGCATCCTCAGCTCCCTGGGAGGGATCAAGGAGTTGCTGGGACAGAAACAAGGTTAGTTACGAGTTAAGAGTATCGAGTATCGAGTTAAGAGTATCGAGTATCGGGTTCGTAGTTCATAGTTCATAGTTCATAGTTCATAGTTCGTAGTTCGTAGTTCGTAGCACTTGGCTCTTGGCTCTTACCTCTTGGCTCTTGCCTCTTGCCTCATAGCTCTATGCTCTATGCTCTACGCGCTACGCCCCCGGACTCTTCCCACTTTTTCCACTTTTCGACTTTTCGACTTTAGACTCTTCGACTCTTCGACCTCTACTTACTGATATACGCCGGGTCAGGAAGGGTGTCGCCATACATACGGCGGAGGCTGTCGAGACTGGTTTTGAGCGAGTCGATCACCCTGCCATAGGCTGCATCGTGGTACAGGTTGTGCATCTCATGCGGATCGTTCTTCAGATCAAAAAACTCCCACTCATCAAAATCATAGTAGAAATGGATCAGCTTGTATCGGTCGGTGCGTATGCCGTAATGACGGCGGGTAAAATGCTCGCAGGGGAATTCGTAATAATGATAATAGAGGGCTTTTCGCCAGCCGGCAGGAGGCTTGTTATGCTGCAGGAGGGGTTTCAGTGACACCCCCTGGATCTCCTGCGGCACGGTCACGCCGGCATAGTCGAGGAACGTAGGTGCATAATCGATATTCTGCACCAGGGCATTGATCTTTCCCTTTCTGACAAATCCGGGATAGTGCATGATCAGGGGGGTGCGGAAGGACTCCTCATACATGAAACGCTTGTCGAAGTAACCGTGCTCGCCCAGGTAGAATCCCTGGTCGGAGGAGTAGACCACGATCGTGTTCTTCATCAGGCCCTCTTTCTCCAGGTAGTCCAGCAGACGGCCGACGTTCCTGTCCACCGAGGCCACGCACCGCAGGTAATCGGACAGGTAACGCCGCAGCTTCCAGACGGCCAGTTCTTTCCCCTGAAGATGCGCTTCCTTGAAAGCCCGGATCTTCGGATCGTATTCGCGGTCCCAGGCGGCCCGCTGCTGCGGGGTGAGGCGCTTCAGCATACCCTCTATATAAGGACGGTAGCGGGTTTTGATCTCTCCCTCCTTATCCACCATCTTCAGGTCATAGGCCAGGTCCATGTCTTTGATGACACTCATTTTCTGCTCGCGGGCCGCCCGCCGGCCGGCATAATCATCAAAATAATTCCCGGGGACGGGGAACTGTTCATCCTCAAACAGGTGGAAGGTGACCGTATCCGGCATCCAGGGACGATGGGGCGCTTTCTCATGCATCATCAGCAGGAAAGGCCGCGTGGTATCCCGCTGCTGCAACCACTGCAAAGCAAAATCGGTAATTAAATTGGTGACATATCCCTCATGTCTTTTCCTCTTTCCCATCTCAATGAAATCGGGATTGTAATACTGGCCCTGCCCCGGCAGGATATTCCAGTAATCGAAACCCACCGGCATGCTCTTGATGTGCCATTTCCCGATCATGGCCGTCTGGTAGCCGGCCCGGTGCAACAGTTTCGGGAAAGTCATCTGAGCCGTATCGAAGTCATTGTGTCCGCCCCGGTTGATGTAAAGGCCGTTCTTGTTGCTGAACTTGCCCGTTAGCAGGGTAGCCCGGCTGGGCGAGCAGAGCGAGTTGGTGACAAAAGCCCGGGTGAAGATCACCCCGCCGTCGGCGATCCTGTCAAGGTTGGGCGTCTTGTTCAGCCTACCGTTGTAACAGCTCATCGCCTGGTAGCCGTGATCGTCCGACATGATATACACGATATTGGGCCGCCGGGCCTGTGTCTTTTCTTTTTGCCCCGTGCTGCAGGCTGAACCCAGGAGGAGGATCAGAAAAACCGGAATAAGCACGAGGAGAATGCTTTTTTTCAGAGATAATGAAAAAAATTTCATAGGAGCAGTTTTTTATTGGTTAAAAACAAAAGGGATCATTTATCCCTACTCGTTCAACGATCATATTTAATCGATCATCGTTCCTTTTCATTCCACAATGATCTCGTCGATGAAGAGCCAGGCTTTGCTGCCGGCACCACGGTGCCAGTCGGGGCAGACGCCGGCATTTTTTGCCCACACCCGCACATAGCGGCCATAAGTGGGCGGTATGTTCAGCACCAGGGCGACCGGTATCACCTGATCATCCTTTTTCAGCTCCCGGTAGAGGATACCACGGGTCATGAAATGATCGCCGTTCACCGAGATGAACACGCGTATCTCGGGAGGCAGGAAGACCCAGGCGTTCTGGTCCTGCAGGCAGTTGACCGTCACGGCGCGGATGGTGTCTTTGTGTCCCAGGTCAATGGTGATGGTGGGGGTCACCCCTTCCCATCCCAGCCAGCGGCCGCTGTGCAGATCAGCGCCGTCCTCGAGACAGTCGGTGAGGGCCTGGGGACCGGGGTTGTAACGCCGCGATGGCGGCACCGACAGCTTCACCGCAGCGCCGGCGGCCTTGTGTATCGTAAACTCCCGCAGGGTGATACGCCCGATACGGTGGCCGTCACGGAAGGCGGCAGCCCTGACCGTCGTCACATGCTCCCGTATGGGGAAAGGCTTCTCATACACTGGTGAAGAAGGAGCGGGATCGCTGCCGTCGAAGGTATAACGGATGGGCACGCGGCCATGCTCGGTGGAGAGCTTCACGAGTAGCCCTCCGGTGCTGTCGGGCTGTGCATCCACCCGCACGTTGAACATGCTGGGGGCATAGCCGATGCCCAGGTTCTTCAGCCGGATGAGGTTATAGTCCATTCTATCGGTGAAATCGTCCCACTGCCGCAGGGGTTTCGGGGTCCAGCCCACCTCGGCGATGGCCAGCAGGCGTGGGAAAAGCATGTAATTGGCATCGGTCTCATTTTGTATCGACTCTCCCCACAGGTTGCCCTGCGTGCCCAGGATAAGACGGGCTTCCTGCGCACTCAGTACCTTCGGCACCGGATCATAGGAGTAAGCCGTCGAGAGGAGCAGGCGTGAGTAGCCATAGGGAGGCTCCAGATCGGGGTCGCCCTGTTTCAGGTCGAGGTAGCAGTAGGTGGTGGGCGTCATCACCACCTCATGGCCCATGCGGGCGGCCCGGATGCCTCCCTGCTCACCCCGCCATGACATCACTGCCGCATTGGGCGCCAGGCCTCCCTGCAGGATCTCGTCCCAGCCGATCATCTTCTTGCCCAGACCGTTGACGATCTTCTCCACACGGCGAATGAAATAGCTCTGCAGCTCCTCCACGTTCTTCATCCCTTCGCGTTTCATGAGATCGATACATAGGGGGTTCTTCTTCCAGTTGGTCTTGTTGCACTCATCCCCGCCCACATGAAACCACGGACCGGGAAAAAGGGGAAGCACCTCAGAGAGGACACCTTTTATAAATTTATAAGTCTCTTCTTTGGCCGGACAGAGGGTGTTGTCGGAGGCCACGCCGCCGGTAGCCACATAATAAGGTCCCGGGCCGCAGGCGATCTCAGGATAGGAAGCAATAGTGGCCCGGGAATGTCCCGGCATATCGATCTCGGGCACCACGGTGATGAAACGGTCGGCCGC
>WFRO01000459.1 GCA_015486475.1 Bacteroidales bacterium | reverse complement strand
TCCAGCAGCCTTTTGAACTGGACGTGACAGCCGTAAAAGACCAGGAGATCAACTGGTCGGTGAAGACCTACCCGAATCCGGTGAAAGAACAATTGCATGTGAAATTCACCCTGGAGAAACCGGATGACTTCAATGTGGTGGTCATGGACCTCACCGGCAAAAAGGTACTGGTCAAAAAATTCGGCCAGGTGCAGCCGGGAGAGGTGCGGCAGATCGACTTCCAGAACTATGCCCCGGGGATCTATCTCATCTCCGTTACCAGCGGCGATAAGTCGGTGAGAAAGATCTACAAGGTACAGAAGGTGAAATAACACTTCCTGACAAATCAAAAAAGCCATTCCTGAGGGGATGGCTTTTTTTTAAGCTCGAAGCTCGAATAACTGGGAACCGGGAACCGGGAACTTTAACTCGATACTCGATACTAATAACTCTTAACTTTAGGCACTTTTAACTTTTAACTTAGTTTTAAGGGATCTAAAAAAGGGATCGGTCTTCCGCTTCATAACCCTCATCGGGCGGCAGATCCTCTCCCATGGAAGCTTCAACGGCCAGTTGGTCGCAACGTTCGTTCTCTTTGAGGTTGTTGTGACCTTTTACCCACACCAGCCGGACCTTGTGTTTCCTGTAGAGTTCCAGAAATCTTTTCCAGAGATCGGGGTTTTTCTTTTTTTTGAAGCCTTTGCGCTCCCACTGAAAGACCCATCCCTTGTTCACTGCGTCAGCCACATACCGTGAGTCAGTGTATATGGTTACGTTGCTTCCCGGGATCTTCAATGCTTCGAGGGCTTTGATCACGGCCAGCAGCTCCATGCGGTTGTTGGTGGTGAGCCGGAAGCCTTCGGAGAGCTCTTTCCGGTGTTTGCCGGACAGCAACACCACGCCGTAACCTCCCGGTCCGGGGTTTCCCCGGGCAGCCCCGTCGGTATATATGGTGATGTCAGCCGGCATTTTTTGTGATATCTATTCCGGTATTACTGAGAAAAAGATGAATGGCGATGGCCATCAGGATGATACCGAAAAATTTCTGGAGGATGTAAAGCCCGGTAGGGCCGAGCAGCTTTTCAAACCACTTTGTTGCTTTCAGGACGGCGTAGACGATCAGCATGTTAAGCACCAGGCCTGCCAGGATGTTAACCCCGCCATAGGTGGCCCGCAGCGAGAGCAGCGTCGTGATGGAACCGGCACCGGCGATAAGGGGGAAAGCAATGGGGACGATGGACCCTCCCCCTTTGGTATTGTCCCTGAACAGCTGGATCCCCAGCACCATCTCCAATGCCAGGAAAAAGAGGATGAAAGCTCCTGCAATGGCAAAGGAATATATGTCCACGCCGAAGAAGGCCAGCAGCGGTTCTCCGATGATCAGAAAGGCCAGCATGATGAGGAAAGCCACTATTGTGGCTTTTTCCGCCTCGATCTTTCCCACCTTGCTTTTGATATCCACAATGATGGGTATGGAGCCGGTGATGTCGATGACGGCAAAAAGAACCATAAAGACAGCCAGTGTCTCTTTCAGGTCGAAGTGCATGACGGTTAATTTGATCTTGTTACAAAAGTAACCTGGTTCCTTATTGTTCGATCGTCATTTCATCCACGATGTGACGGGCGCCGCCGAACTTATCCATGATGAACAGCACGTAACGTATATCCACCACAATGCATCGTTGCAGGGCGGCATCGAAGGCTATGTCACCGCTCATGGCTTCCCAGTTGCCGTCGAAGGCCAGGCCGATCAGCTCTCCGTTGCCATTCATCACAGGGCTCCCGGAATTACCTCCGGTGATGTCATTGGTGGTGATGAAACAGACATGCATGATCCCGTCCTCGCCATAGCGGCCAAAGTCTTTGTTCTTGTACAATTCTTTCAGTTTATCAGGTACAATGAACTCGTAGTTGTCGGGATCCTCTTTTTCCATCACCCCTTTCAGGGTAGTGTAGTATTTGTAATGGACCGCATCCCGCGGATCGTACCCTTCGACGGTACCGTAGGTCAGGCGCATGGTGAAGTTGGCATCCGGATAAAAGGTCTTGTCGGGATGCATCTCCATCAGAGCAGCCATCCAGAGACGTCTCCCCCGATCCAGCTCGTTGTCATACTGTGACTCCATCTGCAGGAGCTCAAAATATTTTTCTATGATCGATTGTGCTGCCGAGAATGCCGGGTCTTTTTCCATTTTCTTCAGGTCGGGCTTTTGCAGGAAAGCGTTGAAACGGGCTGAATCAGCAAAGATCGACTTCTCGAACATGTGGTCGATATACTTGTCGAAATTGTCTTTGTATTTCTTTTTGATCATTGCAAACACCGCCGGCTGGTATTGGGGCCTGACATTCTCTGCGAACATACGGAACATTGCTTTGGATGCTTCCCTGTCGGTGGGAGGATTGTAATCTTTGAAGAAAGACTCTGCTCCTTTGTCAACGGCCTGTAAGGTTTTGTCGATCTTTTCCTGGTCGCCACTCTGCAGGGCTTTTTCAAGACTGCTGGTGCGGAAAGCGAAGTAGATGATCTCGCTGCCTCTGATCAGTGCTTCTGAAATGTATTGGGTTGAATAGGTATAATCGGTCCTTTTCTGTATGGCGTCTTTGATCAGGTCCAGTGCCTTGCCGTATTTTTTCTCCCGGGCAGGGTCCTGGGCCACCCATTTTCTGAATTCATCCTCTATGGCCACTTTCTGGTCGCGAACGTGCATCTTTTTCAGTGCTTCGTTCTGGCCGATGGAAAATTTCCAGTAGTTGCTGGACATGGAGTATTTATCGGCATACTGGATACGTACTTTTTCACTGGCCATCATATCTCTCCACATGATCTTCTGCCGTGCGCCCCGGATCTTTACCCTGTTGGGGTTGATGATGTTCATGGTCTCGTCCAGTTCGTAGGAAGTCATGTACCTTTCGGTGCCGCCGGGGTATCCGATAACCATGGAGAAGTCCCCCGGATGAACGCCTTTGAGCGACACCTTCAGATATTTTTTAGGTTTCAGGGGAACATTGTCGGGGGAGTAGTCGGCGGGTTTCCCGTCGGGGGACATATAAACGCGGAATACGCTGAAATCGCCGGTATGACGGGGCCACATCCAGTTATCGGTATCTCCGCCGAACTTGCCGATGGCGTTAGGGGGTGTTCCCACAAAACGCACGTCCCTGTATATCTCATAAACGACCAGATAATAAGCATTCCCGGCAAAGAAAGATCTTACGCTGGCTTTGTAATCCGTTCCGTCCGTGGCTTCCTTGACGATCTCCTGGCTGATCTCCCGGATCTTATTCTGGCGGGTCTCTTCGCTCATGGTATCACTAAGAGCAGGCAGGATCTTGCCGGAGACGTCTTCCATACGCACCAGGAAAGTGACCGAGAGTCCCGGGTTGGACAGTTCATCTTTTTTTGTTTTGGCCCAGTAGCCGTCATCCAGGTAGTTGTGCTCGACAGAGCTGTGTTTCTGGATGGAGCTGAACCCGCAATGGTGGTTGGTGAGCAGCAGGCCTTCGGAAGATACGATCTCTCCCGTACATCCTCCGCCGAAAATGACCACGGCATCCTTCAGGCTGGAGTGGTTGAGACTATATATATCGTCGGCTGTCAGTTTCAGCCCCATTTTGGTCATGGTGCCGATGTTCAGCTTTTCCAGCAGCGGCAACAGCCACATGCCTTCGTCGGCCCTGAGCAACGGGCTGACCAGGAGGAAGATCCCTAAAAACAGGGTTGTTATGCGTTTCATATCAAATGGTTTATGGTTTGTGATTTGGTGCAAAGATAAATTTAATTTACACTTTACAATATGTTATTCATCAACTCCCGGGAATGCTATTTTCTGCTGGTCATCAAGCAACCGGAAGGTCATGCGGTGATAGGGGGTGGTGCCGTGACGGCGTATGGCCTGGCGGTGTGAGGCGGTGGGATAACCTTTGTTGACCTCCCAGCCATAGACCGGATACTCCCGGTGGATCTCCTTCATGTACCGGTCGCGGTAGGTCTTGGCCAGGATGGAAGCGGCAGCGATGGAGGCGTATTTGCTGTCTCCTTTGATAATACAGAGAAAGGGGATCTTCTTATAGGGAAGGAAATTGCGGCCGTCCACCAGGAGGAGTCGTGGTTCTTTCCTGAGCTTGTTCACGGCCTGGTGCATGGCGGCCCAGGTAGCCCGCAGGATGTTCATCTCATCGATGCGGTGGTTGTCGACCATGGCCACGGCCCAGGCCAGCGCCTGTTCTTCGATCTTCTGCCTCAGTTGCTCTCTTTTTTTCGCAGACAGTTTTTTGGAGTCGTTGAGACCCTCCAGTTCAAAGTCAGCAGGGAGGATGACAGCTGCAGCGGTGACAGGTCCGGCAAGACATCCGCGGCCGGCCTCGTCGATCCCGGCTTCCATGCCTGGATACCGGTGCCAGGGGCGTAATGCTGCCGTCATGACCGGCCGGTTTTTTCCATGGCCTCCCAGACGCGGTCAGCTGTGAAGTCCCAGGAGAACTTTTTTACCCGTACCGCCCCTGCTGCTTTTAATTTTTCCCGCAAAACATTGTCTGTTGTGATACGTTGCATCGCTTCGGCGATCTTTTCAACGGAGAAGGGATCCGCATACAGGGCCGCATCTCCGGCCACCTCCGGCAGGGCTGTTGCACTGGCTGTGATCACCGGTGTGTGGCAGGCCATGGCCTCCACCAGTGGGATGCCGAAACCTTCGAAATAGGATACGAGCAGCAGGGCTTCGGCTCCTCCTGTCAGCAAACGGGTGTCCTGGCGGTCCAGACTGCCGGGGAACAGAACATCTCCTGTGTGTTTCATCTTTTTCAGCACTTTCCACAACTCACCGTTGCCGAACAGTTCCCGTCCGGCCAGGACCAGTTTGATACCGGCAGTATCCTGTTCCCTGAAAAGATCATAGGCCCTGAGGAGGCGGGGGATGTTCTTGCGGGGCAGCAGGGAGCCGACATATACAAAATAAGGGGAACCGCCGGCAAACCGCTGGCGGCTTACTTTCTTTTCGTGGTCCGAAAGGGGAGAAAATGCCTCGGAAACACCATTCCAGGCCACCGAGATCTTCTCCGGAGCTATGCCGAAGCTCGTGGAAATGTCCTTTTTGGAGAATTCCGAGACCGTGAGGATATGGGAGGCCTGCCTGGCAAAGCGCGGGAAATATCTTCTGTAGTATGCTCCGGTAACGGGAGGAAGATCTTTGGGATAATGAACAAAATTGACGTCGTGGATCACAGGGAGGGTTTTGGTATGGCAGTCGAGCGGGATGAAACCGTCGGGAGAGAAAAAAAGATCTGCCGGATGTCCCCGGAGGAACTTTTTTACACCCTGCTGGAACCAGATATGCCAGAGAAGAGGATGACGGGCCGGGGGCCTGATGATAAAAGGATGAACATTGGGAGAGAAAATGAACTGTTCGTCCCAGGGCCGGTCAAAGAGAAAATAAAAATCATCACCGGGACGGGCCCGGGTGATACGTATGAGCGTCTCATAAGTGTACCAGCCTATCCCGTCGAGTTTTCCGGGCAGGAGCAGGCGGGTGTTGACAACGATCTTCATGGAAAATATCCCCTGTTTGACAGGCTTTATTACTTTTGTGTGTAAAGTAAACCAAAATATCAGGATTGAAAAAGAAGTTTTTTTCGAATCTCCTCTTTCTGGTCTCGCTGAACCTGGTGGTGAAGCCTTTCTGGATCTTCGGGATCGACCGGACCGTTCAGAACACGGTGGGGGCTGATGCGTATGGCTTTTATTTCTCCCTGTTCAGTTTTTCCCTTTTACTGAACATCCTGCTGGATGCGGGGACCACCAATTACAACAACCGGATCATTGCCCGTGAGCCTGACAAGCTCTCCACCTGGTTTTCCCAGCTGTTCCTGATCCGTCTGATGCTGGCCGTGGTATATGCTGTGGTAACCTTTGGCGTCGCCTTCTCCATCGGCTATGGTCCCCGGCAGATGTATCTCCTGGTTTTTCTGGTACTGAACCAGTTTCTGGCCTCTTTCATTTTGTTTTTCCGTTCTAATATTACCGGATTGCATCTTTTCAGGACGGACAGTGTACTCTCGGTCGCCGACCGCCTGCTGATGATCCTGCTGACAGGGCTGGTCTTGTGGGGGCATGTGACCGACCAGCCTTTCCGGATCGAATGGTTCGTTTACATACAAAGCATTTCCTATGCTGTGGTCGCCTTCGCGGCATTTTTGCTGGTATTGCGAAAGACGGAGTTTTTCCGTCCCCGTTTTCGCAAAGATCTTTTTCTGAAGATACTGCGGGAGAGTTTTCCTTTTGCGATGCTCACCCTGCTGATGGCCCTCTATTACCGTGTCGATTCGGTGATGCTGGAACGTCTGTTGCCTGACGGTGCGAAAGAGGCGGGTATCTATGCCCAGGCTTTCAGACTGCTGGATGCATTCGTGATGTATGCGTATCTTTTTTCGGTCATCCTGCTACCCCTCTTTTCCAGGATGCTGAAAGAGGGAAAGGCCGTGGACGACCTGATACGGTTCGCTTTTTTGTTGCTGATGATCCCGGTGCTGATCCTGGGGACAGCGACCATTATCTTTTGTCATCCTGTGATGGACCTCCTGTACACGGAGCATACCGCAATATCGGCCGATGTGCTGGCCATACTGATGGGAGCGCTGATCTTTGTTTCTTCGGGATATCTTTTCGGCACCCTGCTCACGGCGCGGGGAGATATCAAGGCTTTGAGCAGGCTGGCTGCCGGAGGGTTCGTACTGAATATCGTCCTTAATGCCATCTTTATTCCGCGTTTCCAGACGCTGGGGGCTGCCGGCGCCAGCCTGGTGACCCAGGCGGGGATAGGGATCGCACAGGTGGTGATGGTTCAAAAACGCTTCCAGATACCGGTACACCGAATGATCCCTTACCGGACCTATATTTTTGTTTTGCTGATCCTGCTGACAGGTTTCATCCTGTACCGCTCAGGAATAAATCCCCTGACAGCCTATGTCATACAATTGGCCGTAGCTTTCTTCCTGGCAGTGATGATACGTCTGATACCCGTACGGCAGATGATCTCCATACTGGCATCGGAAGAAGAAGAAATATGAAAATGCGGTCAGGAGCCGGTCTTTAACAAAGGCCTCCAGAAAAGGGCTGCGACCAGTACCCCCGTGATCACTCCCAGGGCATTGGAGAGCATATCCGCATAGGTAAAAGACCGGCCGGGGATCAGGAGCTGGTGGTATTCATCGCCTACGGCCAGCAGAATGCCTATGATCAGCGTGTAAAAAAATACTTTCCGCGATCTTGCCGGATTTTTACGGTATTGCCAGGAGACCATCAGAAAAGCAAGGGTCATGTACTGTAACCAGTGAAAGAAATGATCCAGGCGGAGCTCAAAACCGCCCATTCTTACGCTCGGTGTGTTGAGATTGGGGAGAGAGGAGACCAGCAGGATGAGAGCGAGCCAGCTCCAGAAAAAGTTACGGTAGTACCGTGAAGTACGGGAGATGAAATATGTCTGGATCTTCGTCATATCCGCAATGTTCCGGGATCACAGAAAGGATCCTCAGGTTTGAAATGTGGACAAATATAATGGAAAAAAAAGAAAGCCGGATCACCCGGCTTTCTCACTCAGTGTATTTTGGGTTTATTTTTTATGATTTTTTAGAACATTGAAATTCGGAACAAATCATTATACGGATAAAGCATACCAGGATTACCCGGAGCCGTGATAAATTCTTTAAAATGCTTGTCATGTAGATGGATTTCATGTACTTTTGTCCTGAATTATATTCTGTTGAAAATGAGTTATCTGAAATTTGATAAAAAGCAATTGGTCAATCTGGAATATTCTCTCAGCAGGGAGATATTGCGCTCGAACCGGGCAGGGTCGTACGCTTCCTTTACGATCATTGGCTGCAATACAAGAAAATACCATGGTCTGTTGGTGTGTCCTGTTGAACAGTTTGGCGGAGAGCAGCATGTTTTGCTGTCGAGCCTGGATACGACCGTAATACAGCATCACAAAGAGTTCCATCTGGGTATCCATAAGTTTGCAGGAGATCTGTATGAACCCCGGGGGCATAAATATGTGCGTGATTTTGAGGCAGATGTGATCCCCCGTCTCACGCGGAGGGTCGGAGGTGTGGTCTTACTGGAAGAGAAGTTGCTGGTGGAGAGAAAAGAGCAGCTGCTGGTGAAATTTACCCTGCAGGAGGCTCATTCCGATACCTTGCTGCGTTTCAAGCCTTTTCTGGCTTTTCGTAACAAGCATCAGCTGACCCATGCCAATATGTATGCCAACACCAAAGTACAGTTCATTGAGAACGGCATACGTATGCGGATGTATGAGGGCTTCCCTTACCTGCACATGCAGTTCAGCAAACCGGTCGAATTCATCCCCGTGCCCCACTGGTACTATGATATAGAATATATCCGGGAGCAGGAAAGAGGCTATGATTATAAGGAAGATCAGTTTGTGCCGGGATATTTTGAGGTACCCATTCGGAAAGGAGAGACCCTCTTGTTCTCCGCCTCTACGGAGCCGGCAGAGCCTTCTTCCCTGAAAAGGATCTTCACGTATGAACTCAAAAAAAGAACGCCCCGGAACTCATTCCGTAATTGCCTGATCAACTCGGCACAGCAATTCATCAAGCATTACCATGGTAAGACAGAGATCATTGCCGGGTTCCCGTGGTTCGACAGCTGGGGGCGTGATACTTTCGTTTCCCTGCCGGGACTTACCCTTGTGCTGGGCAATGAGAAGGATTTTCATGCAGTGATGAAGACCGAGATCTCACGCATGAGCGGTGATGGTCTTTTCCCGAACATGGGCCGGGAAGGGGATTATGCCTTCAATTCGGTGGATGCTCCCCTGTGGTTTTTCTGGGATGTGCAGCAGTACATCCGTTACACGGGGGATCGAGAGGGTGCCTGGAAAAAATACGGCAAGGTCATGAAGCGTATCCTGGAGGTTTTCCGCAAAGGAACGGTCTATGAGATCGGTATGCGGGAGAACGGTCTCATTCATGCCGGTGTGGAGGGTGTGGCCCTCACCTGGATGGATGCGGTCATTGACGGGGTGCCTGACACGCCGCGTACCGGCTATCCGGTGGAGATCAACGCCCTGTGGTACAACGATATCTCTTTTGTCCTCTCCCTGGCTGAGGAGTTTGGCGACCGGGCATTCGTGAAGCGCTGGCAGGATCTGCCGGAAAGGATCAGGACATCGTTCGTGGAGCTTTTTTGGAATGATGACAGAAAATACCTGGCCGATTTCATTGCTTCCGATGGACAGCCCAACTGGCAGGTGCGCCCCAATATGGTGATAGCCACCTCCCTGCCTTATTCTCCGATCAACGAGGAGATGAAACGTTGTGTTTTGCGCAAGGCGGAGAAAGAATTGCTGACGCCCAGAGGGCTGCGGACGCTCTCACCGGAAGATCCGGAATACAAAGGACGGTATTTCGGTGACCAGAAGCAACGGGACCGGGCCTATCACCAGGGAACCGCATGGCCCTGGCTGCTCGGGCCTTACTGTGAAGGGTCGTTGAAACTTTATAAAAGAAGTGCCTTTGAGAAGATACGTAAGCTGATCTGGGGCTTCGAGCCTGAGATGTCACTGCACGGCATCGGCAGCATTTCGGAGATCTATGACGGAGATCCCCCCCACGAAGCCAGGGGAGCGATCTCGCAGGCATGGAGCGTGGCCGAAGTGCTGCGCATCCTGGATATGCTGGATGAGATGGAACGATCTTTCGAAAAGGGAAAAAATGATCAGGAGGAAGGCCTATGAAAGTCCTGATGTTCGGGTGGGAGTTCCCGCCGCATATTTCCGGAGGGCTGGGCACAGCCAGCTACGGTCTTACCAAAGGTCTTTATGCCGTGGGGGATGTGGAGATCCTCTTCGTAGTGCCCAGGGCCCATGGTGATGAGGACCAGTCGATGGTCCGCGTGCTGGGAGCCTCGGAGGTGAGCGTGAAAAGACACTTTCACCACTTTGAGGAGATGAAAAGGAGCATGGACTATATTCAGGTCGATTCAAAGATCGTCCCTTATACCGACCCGGACGAGTTCTGGTCGCTCAAAAAGAAAGAGGTCAGCTCAGACCGGTGGTATGTACAGACCGACGAGAAAGGAAGGCTCTCTTTTTCCGGGAAATACGGGGATGACCTGATGGACGAGATCGCCCGCTATGCACTGGTAGCTTCGGTGATCGCTGCTGAGAATGATTTTGATGTTATCCATGCGCACGACTGGCTGGCATACCCTGCCGGCATAGCCGCCAAAGAGGTCTCCGGAAAGCCGCTGGTGATCCATGTGCATGCGACCGACTTTGACCGGAGCCGCGGCAATGTCAACCCCGATGTGTATGCCATCGAAAAACGGGGCATGGATACGGCCGACAGGATCATTGCCGTAAGTAATCTCACCCGCAGGACCATCATAGAAAAGTATCATATTCCGCCGGAGAAGGTGGTGACCGTTTACAATGCCGTGGAGCCCCTGGCCATCAACAGGGACCGGTTTGCGAAGAAAAGTATCCCGGACAAGATCGTAACTTTTCTGGGGAGGATCACCATGCAGAAAGGCCCGGAATATTTTGTGGAAGCGGCTGTACGTGTGCTCAGGAAAATGGACCGTGTACGTTTTGTGATGGCCGGCAGCGGGGATATGATGCAGAAGATGATCTCGCTGGCTGCCCGGGAGAAGATCGCGGATCATTTTCATTTTACAGGGTTCCTGAAAGGGGAGGATGTGTACCGCATGCTGAGCATGAGCGATGTATATGTCATGCCCTCGGTGTCGGAACCCTTTGGTATCTCTCCGCTCGAGGCGTTGCAGTCGGATGTGCCGGTGATCATTTCCCACCAGTCGGGGGTGGCCGAGGTGCTTACCCACGCTCTGAAGGTCAATTACTGGGACATCGACGCCATGGCCGATGCCATTTACGGGGTGCTGAACTATCCCGCCCTCACAAAAATGTTCCGGAAATACGGAAGGGAAGAGGTCAATCAGCTGAAATGGGAGAATTCAGCCCGGCAGGTAAAACAGATATACGAATCCCTTTTGCAAGGGGCATAATAATACAGGACTATGAGAAGAATCAGTTTATATTTTCAGATCCACCAGCCGTTCCGGTTGCGGCGATATCGTTTTTTTGATATAGGGAATGATCATTATTACTATGATGATTATCTCAATGAGAGCATCCTGCGGAAAGTGGCGGAAAAGTCCTATCTCCGGGCCAATGAGGTGATGTTACGGTTGCTGGAACGTTATGAGGGGTTCAAGGTGGCCTTCTCGGTCACGGGCATTGCGCTGGAGCAGTTTGAGCTGTATGCTCCGGAGGTGCTGGAGTCGTTCCGCCGTCTGGCGGCCCACCCCCGCGTGGAGTTCCTGGCTGAGACCTATGCCCACTCCCTGGCCTCGCTGGTGAACAGGGAGGAGTTTGTCCGGCAGGTAGAACAGCACAAAAAAGCCCTGAAAGATCATTTCGGGGTTACCCCACGGGTGTTCAGGAACACCGAGCTGATCTATTCGGACGAGATAGGAGCCATGGTGGCGGACATGGGGTTTGAAGGGATCCTGACAGAAGGGGCCAAGCATGTCCTGGGGTGGAAAAGTCCCAATTATCTTTACTGTAATGCGATCAACCCCCGTCTGAAGGTGCTGTTGAAGAACTTTAAGATGAGCGACGATATCGCCTTCCGTTTTTCCGATCAGAACTGGGAGGAATGGCCGCTGACAGCGGAAAAATTTGCAGGCTGGTTGCGGGATATCCCTCCGGAAGAGGAGATCGTAGGCCTCTTCATGGATTATGAAACGTTCGGAGAGCATCAGTGGGAGGAGACAGGCATATTTGATTTTCTGGAAGCCCTGCCGGAAGCTGTCC
>WFRO01000458.1 GCA_015486475.1 Bacteroidales bacterium | reverse complement strand
GCGTATCTCGTTGAGGGAATGCTCAAAGCTGAAATTGAAGAGGTTGACCCCCATCTCCTGCAGGTATTTGGCTGTGATCAGTCCCTGGGCGTCGTTGTGCAGAAAACGTACTTTGGTATCAAAAGCACCGAAGATCCTTTGCAGATAAGGCAGGACGAAGGTCCGGAACTCCACATCTCCGACGAAGCCAATGAGATCGTCCAGGATGAAGATCCCTTCGATGGTGGGGAACAATTTCTTCTGGTGTTGCAGCCAGCGTATCGTGAAGGTGGTGATCTTCTCCATCAGGGTATGTACCTCTGCCGGGTACATCATGATGTCGGTCATTAGCTCCGTGGTGCTCCGCAGGTAAGAGGCGATGTTCAGCGGGCCCCTCGCCACGGCAAAACGGATGCGGTGTCCCAGCGTGGCGATCTCTTCTTCCATGTTCTTCAGCCGCTGGGTCATGAAAGGCAGCAGGCCGTCCCGGGCAGGGTCGGGGATCTCCAGGGAAGCAATATCCGTGATCTCCCGGATCACCGTACCGGCCCAGGGAAGCGAGTCCTCGTGCCATGAGATCTTGCTGCCGAAAGCCGAAGGCTCGGTGGCCATACCGTATTCCGACCAGAACCCCGGCAGAAAAAGAACATCCGGGAAGGTCTCCACAGCTTTCTTATTGGTCTGGAACCATGCGGGGTCAGAGGTGTAATACTGAAGCTTGGTCAGCCCGTTCCACCCCGGCAGCCAGGGACTGTCGATGATGAAACCCACGTCTTTCCCGGATCCTTTGCCGTCAAGGATCTCCAGCAGCCGGAGCCATTGCTTGTCTGTCATCCTGTATTCTTTTGGTATACAATTTTAAGGAAAGATGGAGGAATTAGCAAAAATAGTTCAGAGTTCTTAGTTCTTAGTTCAGAGTTCATAGCTTTGATCCCCTGATAAAGCAGGATCTCCATTTCGCTTCGAGCTTCAAGCATCGAGCTTCGAACTTTTTATTGTATATTCCTATCTATTTTTATCTTTGTTTGATCAAAAACGAATAATAACCCTCCTGAGAGAGGTTGTTATAAACCCCCGCAGCTATGGATATTTTTGACAAATGCCATCATTTCACCCGTGCCCGTGAGGCGGTAAAAGAAGGGTGGTACCCCTATTTCCGGCCCATACAATCAGGGCCTGGTACGCGTGTTCTTGTTGACGGTCGCGAGATGATCATGATCGGCTCGAACAACTACATGGGCCTTACCGGCCATCCCAAAGTGGTGGAGGCCGCCATCGAGGCCACAAAAAAGTACGGTTCAGGATGTACGGGCTCCCGCTTTCTCAACGGGACCCTGGATATCCACCTGGAACTGGAAGAAAAACTCGCTGATTTTGTGGGCAAGGATGCAGCTCTCTGTTTCAGTACGGGCTTTCAGACCAACCAGGGAGCCATCTCGGCCCTGGTGGGGAAAGATGATATCGTTTTTGTCGACCGGGAGAACCATGCCTCCATTGTGGACGGGTACCGTCTCTCGTTCGGCAAGGTGGTCAAATACCGCCACAACGATTTTGATGATCTGGAAAAGATGTTGAAAATGTATGAGCAGGAAGATGCGGGCAAGCTGATCGTCAGCGACGGCGTTTTCAGCATGGAGGGGACCATCGCCCCTGTACCGGACCTGGCCCGCCTGGCCGGGAAATACGGCGCCCGGCTCTATATCGATGATGCCCATGCCCTGGGGGTCCTGGGGAAACACGGCGGCGGCAGCATCGAGTACTGGGACGCCGGAGAAGATATCGACCTGGTAATGGGTACCTTCAGCAAGTCTTTTGCTTCGCTGGGCGGCTTTGTCGCCGGCGAGGAGGAGGTGATCGATTACATCAAGCACCATGCCCGCTCCCTGATCTTCAGCGCTTCCATGACCCCGTCTGCTGTGGCCTCGGTCATCGCCAGCCTGGAGATCATCCGGTCGGAGCCCGAACGTATCGAGCAGCTCTGGAAGAACACCCGCAAGATGAAAAAGGGCTTTGAAAGCATGGGTTTCAACACCGGCGAGAGCAATACCCCCATCATCCCTATCGTTATCGGGGAAGATGAAGACTGTTTCACTTTCTGGAAAGAGCTGTGGGACAACGGCATCTTCGTCAACCCGGCCATCCCGCCGGCGGTGCCGCCCCACCAGGCCATCCTGCGCACCAGCTACATGGCCACCCACACGGATGAGGATCTGGATTACGTCCTGGAGATGTTCGGAAAGATCGGGAAAAAACTAGGGGTGATCTAAGGATCACTGCTGTATGCCCTGAAGCTTGTGTATGATCTCCTTCCCGAGATCTGTTTTAACACGGATGTGTGTCCGGATGGCCTGCACCTGGGGATTTTTCTCAAACTTCCCTCTTACCTGCTCAAAATCCAGGGTTTTTGTCGTCTGATCCCCGTCGATGCCGAAACCGGTCTGGGAGATGAGCGTGAACTCTTTCCGGGCATCCTCATACAGCATCTCATCCAGTTCGGTGACGCTCTCTGTCCACCGGTCGACGATGTCACATATATCCCTGATCTCCCACTGCGGGATCTTTTTGGAGATCTCTTCTTCCAGGATCCCGGCGGCCCAGTTCCAGGTCCATTCGTAGTACCGGTCGTGAAATCTCCGGAAAGCATCTGTGATCTGCCCGGTGTTCCTGATCTCTCCTTTTTCGACCCTGTCGGCGAGCAGCTCTATCTCTTTTTGGGGAGCGATGAGTCCGGCCATGTCCGTCCATTTTCCGGTACCGGTGTCCTCCCGGGGCATCAGCGCTTCCCGCACTTCCCGGAGCGTGCGGAAAGGCCTGCCGGAGAGTTGCTGGATGAGCGAATTGCCCAGAAATTTATACAGTGCGATCTCATACAGACGGATACCCCGCAACAGGGCCGTGCGGGTGATCCTTACATTCTCGTATGAGTATAATTCGGACTTCTCTCCGGAAAATTCCAGAAGATGTTTCAGAAGATCTCTTCCTGCGATCACCTTGTTGATGGTGTAAGGGCTGAGCAGGTTGAAGTTGATAAAGTCAGGGTTCCGGGGAGCATTCCTTTTATCTCTCCGGGGCCATTTGATAGCGTCGCGAATGGTCCCCACACTTCTCAGATTGACGCCCGGTGACAGAAAACTCTCATCCTTGTTCTCGATGAGATAGGAGAAAGGCAGGTCGGAGGTGTCGGAGTTCTTGTAATGCCGCCCCATGACCACGGTAAAGGCTCCCACTTTGGCCGGCCAGAGGATATAAGAGTCGCTGGCGGTCTTGCTGCCGCGCTCCATGACCCCGTGATGTACCGGTCCCAGCTTATACATGTGGTTGCTCTGGTTGGTGCCGCTGCCGGCATTGAAGAAAGAGAACATGCCGGCGATCAGCAGGGTCGATTTGTGATGGCTGACGGTATAGGGACCTGCGAAGACAGAGCAGGCTTCGCCGTGATAAGCGACGCAGTTACTGAAAAAAAGGGAATGCTCCGCCGAGAAGCCTTTCCCCATCTCGCAGGAGTGTCCTGCAAAACAATGATCCAGAATGACCCCGTCGGTGATCCTGCATCCTTCCGAGAGGATGAAATGTTTCAGGATCGTGCCGGTCCCTGCATAGACGGGATCGGTCCGGCTGCTGAGAATACTGCCTTCCGTCAGATAGCGGCAGCCCTGTAATGTGGCATGCGGTCCCACGTTGACATTGCGCAAGATATCACAGTGGGTGACAGAGGCATGGTCGCCAATGATTCCCACGGCGGATAGCACCTTCCCGGTGTAATCTTCTATCATCCGGTCGATACGTTCGATCAGCCGGGGACGGTGGCGATACATGGCGATCATGTATGCGAGATGGGCAGAGAGATGATCGAATATCTTTACGCTCCTGCCCCCTGTTTCGTCCAGAACATTTATCTCTGTACCGTTGCCGAAAGTGCTTTCTCCTTCCATCTGTATGCTTCCCACATCCCGTATCAGCACCCTTTGGCCGATGCGATAACGACTGATGCTGTCCCTGACGCCGGAGATATGGGTGTCCCGTCCGATCTCACATCCGTGGAGGGTGACATGGTACAGCCCTGAAGGGATCTGCCGGCCGTCAGGCAGCGTGAACCCTTTCTCAAAAGGATGCAGGAGGATGTCACCTGAAAAATGTGTATCCCGGATCTTTTCAGGGAAGAAAGGATCCTGGACAAGCACCTTGTCCCATTGATCGCATGTACACTGCTGTTTTTCCAGGGTGAGGATCTCTTCGCCGGTAAGATGCCGCGGGGTAGTCATGGGCTGATCTGTTGTTCTTATTCTACAGTGACTGATTTTGCAAGATTACGGGGCTGATCCACATTACATCCTCTCAGGACAGCCATGTGGTAGGCAAGCAGCTGCAGCGGTATGACCGCCAGCAGAGGGGTGAGAGCCAGGAAGGTGGAGGGGATCTCAATGACATGCGTGGCCAGCTCGCTGATCGTCCTGTCTTTCTCGTTGACAATGGCAATGACCTTTCCTTTTCGAGCCTTCACCTCCCGGATGTTACTGACGATCTTGTCATAGGTGTCATCTTTCGGGGCGATGAACACCACCGGCATGTTCTCGTCGATCAGCGCTATGGGGCCGTGCTTCATCTCGGCGGCAGGATAGCCCTCGGCATGGATGTAGGAGATCTCCTTCAGCTTGAGAGCGCCTTCCAGGGCTACGGGGAAAAAATATCCCCGTCCCAGGTAAAGGAAGTTGTTGACATCTTTGTATTGTTCTGCCAGATCGCGGATCACATCGTTGTTCTGTGCAAGAATGTAACGGATCTTTTCGGGGATCTTTTTCAGCTCGCGTATGAAACGATGGAATGATCGGTCATCGATGAGGTTTTTCTCTTTGGCCAGGAGCATGGCGATCATGGTCAGGACGGTCACCTGGGCCGTGAATGCCTTGGTGGAGGCTACGCCTATCTCCGGCCCGGCATGGGTGTATACCCCTGCTTCCGTTTCGCGGGGGATACTTGATCCCACCACATTGCATATGCCCAGCACCAGTGCTCCTGCCTCCCTGGCTTTCCGGATGGCGGCCAGCGTGTCGGCCGTCTCACCGCTCTGGCTGATGGCAATGATCACATCATCTTTACGAATAACAGGATGACGATACCTGAATTCCGAAGCATATTCCACCTCGACGGGTATGTGAGCAAACTCCTCCAGCAGATATTCCCCGATCAGCCCCGCATGCCAGGAAGTGCCGCAGCCGAGGATGATGATCCTGCCGGCATACCTGAGCGCAGGAAGAACAGAGTAAAGACCTCCCAGGTGAATGGCAAAAGGATCCTCGGAGATCCTGCCCCGGAAGGTGTCACGGATCGAGTCGGGCTGTTCGAAGATCTCTTTCAGCATATAGTGCGGGAATGATCCCTTGCCGATGTCCCCTATCTCCTGATCCAGGATCTTAACCACAGGTTTATGGTTGTGGTTCTCCGGCGTCTGCAGGATCATGTGATCATTCCACAACACTACCATCTCGTCATCGTCGGGATAAACCACTTTCCTGGTATGTTCCATGATGGCCGGAGCATCGGAAGCTATGTAATGGGCATTTTCCCCGATGCCGATCACGAGGGGACTGCCCTTGCGGATGGCGAACAGCTTGTCAGGCTCATCCGTGCAGATGATCCCCAATCCGTAGGCCCCGATCACTTTTCTTAGTGCCAGCCGGATCGCGGTAAGTGCCGAAACATTCCCCTTGAGGTAAGTGTATTCGATGAGGTTGGCGATCACCTCGGTGTCGGTATCCGAGCTGAAGCGGTATCCTTTTGACATCAGCCTCTCTTTCAGGCGGACATAGTTCTCAATGATGCCGTTGTGCACCACGATGAAATGTCCGTGCATGGACCGGTGCGGGTGGGCGTTCTTGTCTTCCGGTTCTCCGTGGGTGGCCCAGCGGGTATGTCCTATCCCCAGTTTCCCCTTGATCCCTTCCGGTCCGATGTAATCTTCCAGATCCTTAACTTTTCCCTTTCGTTTGTACAGATGGACCCCGTCCCCGGCGATGGCTACCCCGGCTGAATCATATCCGCGGTATTCCAGTCTCTTTAAACCTTGTATGATAACGGGATAGGCATCTTCTGTTCCTACATATCCTATGATACCGCACATGAGTCTGTAAATTAAATGAATAGATGCTTGTGCTCAGGATTTACGTTTTTGAGAAAAAATAGTTGCAAAATTAGTTCGATTTTAGACGAACTAATGTCTGAAGGGGATGAATGTAAAGAAATTAAGGTTAAGTTCCCTGGTTTTCCGTTAAGGTTTTCAAGGCCCTGATTTTTTCCTCCAGTGGTTTTGTCTGATCCTCCTGTGCCAGCAGGATCTTCTCGGCGGTGATGAGGTCGTCGCGGAGATGGTGCAGCG
>WFRO01000457.1 GCA_015486475.1 Bacteroidales bacterium | reverse complement strand
ATCCAGCCCGTTTTCAAAACAGGCACCTCCCTCTCCAAAACCATCGAGCTGACCACCCGCATCGAGAAGATCCTGAAGGAGAACTTCCCCGAAGTGGACCAGGTGGTCAGCCGTATCGGGGCGGCAGAAGTGCCTACCGACCCCATGTCGATGGAAGAGGTGGATGTGATCATCAAGCTGAAACCGCGGAAAGAGTGGGTTACGGCCCAAACCAAGGATGGTCTGGCGGATGCTTTCAAGAAAGCCCTGTCAGTACTCCCCGGCGTAGATTATGAATTCACCCAGCCCATCGAGATGCGTTTCAATGAGCTGATCACGGGCGTGCGGGCGGATGTGGCCGTGAAGATCTACGGGGAGGATCTCGGCATCCTCAGTACCAAGGCCAAAGAGATCAGCCGGCTCATACGGGATGTGCCGGGAGCTTCGGACATCACGGTCGAAAAAGTGGAAGGGCTGCCGCAGATGAGCGTAAAATATGACCGGGGCAAGCTGGCCCGCTACGGCGTGAGTGTGGAAGAGCTCAATAAAATGGTATCCCTGGCCTTTGCAGGCCTGGTCACCGGCAATATCTTTGAAGGCGAGAAGCGTTTCGACCTGGCCGTGCGTATGCAGGATCGTTTCCGGAAAGATATCCGCAACCTGCAGCGATTGTATGTCCCTGTTTCGGGTGGAGAGATGGTGCCTCTCTCCGAGCTGGCTGACATCCGCTACACCAAAGGGCCGGCCAAGATCTCCCGCGACGGCACCAAGCGAAGGATCGTGGTGGGCATCAATGTGCGGAACAGAGACCTGGAGTCTGTTGTGAAAGATGTGCAGGAGAGGATCAATGCACACATCAAGCTGCCTGCGGGCTATTACATCACCTACGGCGGACAGTTCGAGAACCTGCGGAGTGCGAAAAAACGCCTGGCCATAGCTGTCCCTGTCTCCCTTTTACTTATTTTCATCATGCTGCACTTCGCCTTCGGGTCGATCCTGGAAGCTTCTATGATCTATACCGCCATCCCGTTGGCGTCGATAGGCGGGATCATCCTGCTGTGGCTGCGGGGGATGCCTTTCAGTGTCTCGGCAGGCGTAGGTTTCATTGCCCTTTTCGGCATCGCCGTGCTGAACGGCATCGTGCTGATCGAATCCTTCAAAGAGCTGAAGAGCCAGGGAATGAAAGACATCCAGGCCCTCATCATCAAAGGATCTTCGGAACGTCTGCGCCCTGTGCTGCTCACCGCTTCGGCCGCTGCCCTGGGCTTCCTGCCCATGGCCATCTCCACCTCCGCCGGCGCCGAGGTGCAGAGGCCCCTGGCCACGGTCGTCATCGGCGGGCTGGTCTCTTCCACGTTCCTGACCCTCATCATTCTTCCCATTTTCTTCGCCATCTATGACAAAATGTTACAAAAAAGAGCCAAAAAGAAAAATGCCGGAAGGATCATCGTCACCCTGCTCCTGCTGATGATCCCGTTCTCCGGGCACGCCCAGGGCATCTCCATCGACCGGCAGAAAGCCATCGACCTGGCCCTCCTGCATAACAAAGGACTGCATGCCGATTCGCTGCGGATCGCCGGAGCACAACAGCTGGAAAAAAGTGCGATAGACATCGCCAAGACCAATGTCTATTATAACTACGACAAGAACAACGTGGCAGAGAATGGTTACCCCATCAAGGTGTGGGGCATCCAGCAAAGCCTGGACTTCCCCACGGTGTATAACGCCCGGCATAAGGTGTTTTCCTTTTTTACCCAGATGGAAGGCGCCCGCTATGACATGAGAAGAAGGGATCTGATGAAACAGGTCTCGGCGGCTTATTTCCGGGTGGTTTACATCCAGCACAAACTGGGGATACTCAGTTACCTGGACAGTCTCAACACCCGTCTGGCAGAAGCGGCAGGCAAAGCGTACGAGTTGGGCGGGAGCAGCTATCTCGATAAGCTGAACGCCGTTTCCCTGCAACAGAAAATGATGACGCAGATCCGGCAGCTACGGGAAGAGAAAAAAGTGGCTCTTCACCACCTGACCATGCTGATCGGTATGGATACGCTTTTCAGCGTTCCGGAAAAACAGCTGGTCAGGCTGGATCCGCCGGCCACAGACACAACCGGGAACCCCGGGATCCGTTACTACGACTATGCGCAGCAGGCCTCCGGCGCCCTGAACAAGCTGGAAAAGAACAAGCTCTTCCCGGACCTGCAACTGGAATACTTCCAGGGGACCAATCATTATCCGGACGCAAGAACATACCCGGGATTTACGGTCGGGCTGGCGATCCCCGTATGGTTTGGAGCCCAGAGATCCCGCATCAGAACAACAAAAATGGAATGGGAAGTGCGGACAAACGAAGCTTCTTACTACCGGGAACAGCTGGTGAGCAAAAGAGATCAGATGCTCAATGAGTTGAACAAATACGGTGAGGCATTGCTGTATTATGACAACCACGGCCGGAAGCTCTCCGAAGAGCTGTATCATTCTGCCGTGGAAAGTTATAAGAACGGTGAGATAGATATCTTCCGTTTCATCATGACCCTGATGAACGCCGAGGAGATACAACTGAACTATATCGAAAATCTGTACCAGTATGATCTGACGGTCCTGGAGCTCGAATATCTTAATCTTTAACCAGATGGAACACACAATAAAAT
This sequence comes from Bacteroidales bacterium, assembly GCA_015486475.1. Lineage (GTDB taxonomy): Bacteria > Bacteroidota > Bacteroidia > Bacteroidales > VadinHA17 > DRPN01. The sequence continues at coordinate 544 of WFRO01000457.1, read as the reverse complement.
ATTCAGGTATTTCCGCGCTTGTCCTAACCGTTGGGATGTTCATGACCTCCTGCAACGGAGAAAAAGGTCCGGAAGGGCAACAGGAAACAAACAGCGGGACGGCAGTGGCCGGGGAGGTGATCACCGTAACGCATGAAGAATATACCTCGTCCGGCATGTCGCTGACGCGGCTGGATACGGCCGATTTTTTTGTCACTGTGCATGCCAACGGATATATCCGGGTGCTGCCACAGAAACAGGCGGCCATCAGCACTTACCAGGGCGGTTTTATTGAGAAGATCAATGTCCTGCCCGGAGATAGTGTAAGAAAAGGAGACCGGCTGGTGATCCTCTCCAGTCCTGATTATATCACGCTGCAGCAGAATTATCTTGAAACCCTGGCACAGGTCAGATATCTTGAAAAAGAATATGAGCGACAGAAGACTTTGTCCGACGCCAACATCGCCTCCATCAAGAACTTTCAGAAAGTAAAAAGCGATTATGCCGTTGCCGGGGCCAGGCTGAACGGTTACAGAGCACAGTTGAAGCTCCTGAACATTCCGGT
>WFRO01000456.1 GCA_015486475.1 Bacteroidales bacterium | reverse complement strand
CCACGGGCCTGGGAGAGATCCTGCAGTATACCATAAAGACCAAACCGGGGTATGATACGGTCTATTCACCCCTGGAGCTGCGTACCATCCAGGACTGGATCGTCAAACGACAGCTGGCCCTGATCCCCGGCGTGGTGGAGGTCAACTCTTTCGGGGGGAGCATCAAACAGTATGAGATCGCCCTGAATCCCGAAAAGCTGAATGCCATGCAGGTCTCTATCGGGGAGGTCTTCGAGGCACTGGAGAAGAACAACGTGAACACCGGCGGAGCCTATATCGAAAAAGACCACATGGCCAGTTTTATTCGTGGAGAAGGTCTGGCGCGTTCCCTGGAAGATATACGCAATATTGTCGTCCGTACGGAGAACGGTGTGCCGGTGCTTATCAAAGATGTGGCAGAAGATGTCCATTTCGGTCACAACGTGCGATACGGCGCTATCACCCGCGACGGTCACGAGGCCGTAGGGGGGATGGTGCTGATGCTGAAAGGGGCCAATCCCAATGAGGTCATTCAGAATGTGAAGGCGCGGCTTGTGAGCATCCAGCATTCGCTGCCGGAAGGGCTGGAGATCGATCCTTTTCTCGACCGCAGCGAGCTGATACACCGCACCACCTCCACGGTCATGAAGAACCTCACGGAAGGCTCCCTGATCGTGATCTTTGTGCTGGTGCTGCTGCTGGGGAGCCTGCGGGGAGGACTGATCACAGCCTCTGTCATCCCGTTGTCCCTGCTGTTCGCCTTTGTGCTCATGAAGATCTTCGGTATCTGGGCCAACCTGATGAGCCTGGGAGCCATCGACTTCGGCATCATCGTCGATGGCGCCGTGATCATCGTCGAGGGGACGGTCCACGAGCTGGAGAAACGTATCCGGGCCGGGAAGAACCGCTTCAGCAACATCGAGATGGATGAGGTGGCCTACAAGGCTTCCAGTACGATGATGAACTCTGCCTTCTTCGGTCAGCTCATCATCCTGATCGTTTTTACGCCCATCCTGTTCCTTACGGGCGTGGAAGGCAAGATGTTCCAGCCCATGGCTTACACCTTCGGCTTTGCTGTCCTGGGAGCGATCTTCCTCAGCCTTACCTATGTGCCCATGATCTCTGCATTGGTGATGAAGCCCATTGTCAATAAGAAAAACCTCTGGGCCCGGATGGAAACAGGTCTGGAGAGGTTCAGCAGCGGTCTCATAAAAGGGATACAAAAAGCGTATGATCCGTTCCTGAGAGTGTCGCTCCGCCACAAGGCCTCTGTGCTGACGGTGGCCCTGCTGTTGTTTGGCAGTGCGCTGCTTATTTTCTCCCGTATGGGCGGGGAATTCATCCCGAGTCTCGACGAAGGGGATATTGCCATGCAGACCTTCCTGCGGCCGGGGAGCTCCCTCTCCGAGACCGTCAAAAGGGAAAAAGAGGTCGAAAAGATCATTTTGTCGAAATTCCCGGAGGTGAAGACCATGGTGGCCCGTATCGGTGTGGCGGATATTCCCACCGACCCGATGGGGTTCGACTATACCGACAGCTTCATCATCCTCGAGAAAGACAGGAGCAAGTGGGTGTCGGCAAAAACCAAGAACGAGCTCATCGAAAAGATCAAAGAGGCTGTTTCCGAACTGCCGGGGCTCAATTTCTCTTTCAGCCAGCCTGTGGAGCTGCGTTTCAACGAGCTGCTCACCGGCGTACGGGAAGATGTGGCCGTGAAGATCTACGGGGAAGACCTCGATATCCTGGCCCAAAAAGGAGCGGAGGCGGCTGCCATCATCCGCAATATCCGTGGGGCTGAGGATGTGACCATGGAACGCACCGCCGGACTGCCGCAGATGACGGTGCGGTATGACCGCAGGAAAGTGGCCCGTTACGGCCTGACCATCGAGAAGCTGAACAGTTATGTCTCGGCTGCCTTTGCCGGCAGCAAGGCCGGCGTGATCTTCGAAGGGGAGAAACGCTTCGATCTGGTCATTCGTTTTGATGAGAAACACCGCCGCAGCATTGAGGACCTGCGCAACCTGTATATCGACCTGCCCAACGGCAACCAGGTGCCCATCAAGGAGGTGGCTGAGATCAGCTACCGGCCGGGACCCATGCAGATCTCGCGGGATAACACGTTCCGGAGGATCTACGTGGGAGTCAACGTGCGGGATCGCGATGTGGAATCGCTCGTAGAGGAGATCAGGGAAAAACTGGAGGCTCAGCTCGACCTGCCGCCGGGGTATTATATCACATACGGCGGGGCTTTTGAGAACCTGCAGCGCGCCAGGGAACGCCTGGGCGTGGTGGTGCCCATCGCCCTGGCACTTATTTTCATCCTGTTGTACTTTGCACTGAAGTCCTTTGCCCAGACCCTGATGATCTATATGGCCGTGCCGCTGGCAGCCATCGGCGGGGTATACACCCTCTGGTTGCGGGATATGCCTTTCAGCATCTCGGCAGGTGTCGGCTTCATCGTACTTTTCGGGGTGGCCGTGCTCAACGGACTGGTCCTGATCAGTCGTTTTAATTCCCTCAAGGAAGAGGGGGTGACAGACATCGGGGAGCGTATCTTCCAGGCCACCCATGAACGGTTGCGTCCTATCCTGCTGACGGCCCTGGCAGCCATGTTCGGGTTCCTGCCCATGGCCATCTCGCAGTCGGCCGGCGCCGAGGTGCAGCGTCCCCTGGCCACGGTGGTCATCGGAGGCCTGTTCAGCGCCACCCTCCTGACACTGGTGGTGGTACCCATCCTGTATGCCCTGGTGGAGGCCCGTACCGAAAGAAGAAAGAGGCGGAAAAAGAAAGGGATGCCGCCGGTGGCGATGCTGCTGACAGGGATCCTGCTGGGTTTCCTGTCATTCACGGGCAGAGCAACAGCCCAGCAAACGGATACCCTGCCGCGGATCACGCTGGAGGAAGCGGTGAAGAAAGCTGTGGACCGCTACCCGGCCCTGAAAGCCGCACGTCTGGGAGTGGACAACCAGCAGTCGCTGAAGATGACGGCCTGGGACATAGGGGCTACACAGCTGGCCACAGGCGCCGAGGAGGTGGGGAACAATACCCCCGACGGCATCTACAACCGCTTTACCATCACCCAGTCCTTTGATGTGATCGGCATCCATGCCCGCAACAAAGAGGCTGCGGTGAAGATAGATATGGCGGAGACCGTGCTGGACCTAACGGCCCTGGAGATCAGGAAAGAGGTGAGCATAGCCTGGGGGAACGTGCTGAGCGCACAGCAGCAGTATGCTTTGTACGAACAACTGGATTCCGTTTTCCGGGACCTGGAGCGGGCGGCCCGCCTGCGGTTGGAGGCTCAGGCAGCCTCGCGGCTGGAATACCTGTCGGTGACCACCCAGGCACGGCAGATCACCATACAGAAAGAAAAGGCCCGTCGCGACCTGCTGATCGCCCTGCGTAACCTGAACCGCTGGTTCGTGAGCGATACGCTCTTCACGGTCGACACCTCGGAAAGGGCTTTCTCCGTCGAACCTCCCTTTCTGGCACCTGACTCGATCGCCGCTCATCCCCTGCTGCAGCTCTCGGGCCAGGAGATCAGGCTGGCCGAAGCACAGGTGAGGAGGGAGAAAACGAACTATGCCCCTGCTTTCTTCGTGCAGTTCGGGACACAAAAGATAGGGGCTCAGAAGGGCTTCTACCAGTATGAGGTGGGCATCAGTATACCGCTGGTGTTTGCTGCCCAGATGGGCCGTACACGATCGGCAAAGATCAGACAACAGATCGCTGTGGAGAACTACCAAAGGAAAAGCATAGAGGTTACAACGCAATACCGGAACCTCCTGGATGAATACCGGAAATGGCAGATGACCTGGCATTATTACCGGGATGAGGCCCTGCCCGCTGCCCTGGAGCAGAAGAGGGGAGCCCTCATGGCTTACCGGCAGGGAGCCATTGATTATGTGAGCTTCCTGCAGAACATCCGGGATGCCGTGCAGATAGAGTTCGAGATGCAAAAAGCCTTTGCCGGCTATCTGGATGCACGCTTCCGGCTGGAATATTTCCTGGATCAGACGGATGTGCCGGAGAAAGGAATGACCGTTGCCGCAAAAAGATAAAAAATGGAATATAAATCATTGAAAACGAATAAAAAGATGAAAACAAAGAGAATCAAGATCATGAAAAATTTCTTCCTCGCTGCACTGATCCTGTCGGTACTGGCTTCCTGCCGGCCGCAGACAGAGGCGGAGGCCTCCGCGGAAAATGAAGAGAATGAGAGTGCCGGTGAGATGACACCTGTCACCCTGACCGACCGGCAGGTAAGATCCCTGTCGATCAATATGGATACCCTGACAAGGTATGCTTTCAGGAATGTTGTGGTGGTCAACGGATACCTGAACGTGCCGCCGCAGAACAAGGCATCGGTGACGGCAGTGATCGGCGCCAATGTGAGGTCGATCCGGGTATTTGAAGGGGACAGGGTGAAAAAAGGAGATCTGCTGGCCCAACTGACACACCCTGATCTGCTGGATGTGCAGAGTGATTATGTAAATGCTTTTAGCCGCCTGGCCTTCCTGAAGAAAGAGTATGAGAGGCAGCAGAAGCT
>WFRO01000455.1 GCA_015486475.1 Bacteroidales bacterium | reverse complement strand
CCAATGAGCGGTGGGGTCTTAATGTACTTGAAAAGGTACGCGATAATAAAGCTGATTACGATGATCGCCGCCAGGTTTTCTGCCATGACAATTCATTTTACCGTTAAAAAATATCCCAGCAGAGGTTATCAGCCAGGATCCTGGCGGTTACGGGAAACCTCATTCCCTTGCCCGCCTTCGTCCCGACAATGTCGGGACGAAGGCGGGCCTTGCCTGCTTATACCTCAGTTAAAGAGAGTATCTCCCCTCAATAGTCCGGTATTGGCGGGTCCTCGGTCCGCCGTCGTCCCGGCAAGCCGGGACTATGGCGGACGAGGCCGCAAAAATAGAAAATTTATCATGATCCGGCAGAAAATATTATTTTTACCTCATCAGAAATTCACTCGTAATCCATAATTCCATGATAATAAAGACATTCCATAGATATTTCATCCTTGTCATCTTCCTCTTTACGGCCATTTCCTGCCAACAGCCTGCCGGGCATTCAGATACCACCCCTTTCCGGACCACGGTCCGTCATCCGGAGTGGAGCAAAAACGCTGTCCTTTATGAGGTAAATATCCGGCAATACACCCCCGAAGGCACATTCCGTAGTTTTGAGGAGCATCTTCCCCGTCTGAAAAGGCTGGGCGTGGACATCCTCTGGCTGATGCCGGTCTATCCCATCGGAGAAAAGAACCGGAAAGGGTCCCTGGGGAGCTATTATTCCATCAGGGATTATACTGCGGTCAACCCTCATTATGGCAGTCTGGAAGACCTGAAACACCTGGTAGCCACAGCTCATGCCCTGGGCTTCCATGTGCTGTTCGACTGGGTGGCCAACCATACAGCCTGGGACAATCCATGGACCCGTGAGCATCCGGAGTGGTACGAACATGATAAGGACGGGAATTTTGTCTCCCCATACGACTGGACCGATGTGATACAGCTGGATTACAGCGATCATGATCTCTGGAAAGCCATGATCGGGGCCATGCAGTACTGGATTACCGAAACGGACATCGATGGTTTCCGGTGCGATTATCCCGGACACATCCCGGTAGCTTTCTGGGATTCTGCCCGTACGGTGCTGGAAAAAGCAAAGCCTGTTTTCATGCTGGCCGAGGATGAAGAACATCCTCAACTGCTGGCGCATGCCTTTGATATGAATTATGCCTGGGAGCTGATGCATCTCACAGAGCATATCGCACAGGGCAAAGAAAAAGCCTCTGCGCTCACAGATTACTTCGACCGGCAGAAAAAGATCTACCCTCCCCAGGTTTACCGGCTTAACTGTATTACCAACCATGATGAGAATTCATGGAGCGGCACCGCTTTTGAAAGATACGGGGATGCGGTAAAAACCTTTGCTATGCTGACGTTCACGCTCCCCGGCATGCCGCTGATCTATTCCGGCCAGGAGGCAGGCCTGAACAAACGGCTGCGCTTTTTTGAAAAAGATACCATTCCCTGGCAGGACACCACTGCCTGGAGCCCCTTCTACCGGGACCTGATCCGGCTGAAACATGATCACAAACCCCTGTGGAACGGGAGCTTTGGCAGCGGGATCGATATCCTGAAAAATGATAAGCCTGAAAAAGTGTTCTCTTTCGCCCGGGGAGATCAAAAGGAACGCGTGATCGTCATTGCCAACCTGTCGTCCGACGATGTAGATGTTAGTGTCACCGCCCCCGGATCGCAGGGAGAATATAAAGATCTTCTTACAGGCATGTCTTTTACGCTGGAGGAAGATCCGGCATTCCATCTGACGCCCCGGGAATATTTAATACTATTACATACTTCTGATTAACTAATCATTACACAGTTTTATTTTAAGAACTACTTAATATTCTGAAACCATGAAAACAAGATCATATTTTCTTCTGCTTCTGATCGTTCCTTTCCTGTTCTCCGGCAATGTGTCTGCACAGATAACCGATAAGGAAAAGGATGTCCGGACACAAAATCAGGATACGGTCTTAGGCTGGAAAGCCGGCGGTAGTTTTGCACTTACCTTCTCACAGAGCGCCTATTCCTACTGGTCGGGCGGTGGCGACAATGCCTTCTCCGGCATCGGAGACCTGAACCTTTTTCTGAAGAAGGTGGGTGAGAACAGCTCATGGGAGAATACGCTTCAATTGCGTTATGGCATGCAACAATTTAAAGGATCCGATCTGAATAAAACGGATGACTTCCTGAACTTTGTCTCCAAATACGGCTATAAGGCAAGTGAACACTGGTATTATTCTGCTCTCCTCACTTTCACTACTCAAATGACCCCCGGTTACAGCAACGACGATGCCAGGCTGAAGATCTCCAATTTTATGGCACCGGGGTATCTCTTCATTGGTGCCGGTTTTGATTACAAGCTGAAAGATTATCTGAGCATCTTCCTTTCTCCTGTGACCAGCAAATCCATATTCGTTCTGGACCGGGCTTTATCCGACTCCGGTTCTTTTGGTGTCACGCCAGGTAAAAGTGTAAGAAGTGAATTCGGCGGTTATATAAAGTTCTTCTTTAAGCATGATATCATCAAGAATGTTAACTTTCAAACCAAACTGAACCTCTTCTCCAACTACCTGGACAAACCGCAGAACATTGATGTTTTCTGGGAAGTGTTACTGGAGATGAAGATAAATAAGTTCCTTTCGGCCAACATACTAACGAATATGTTATATGATGATAACACCCATGTCAGATACGACTCGAACGGGGATGGGGTACTGGACAGTGAAGGCCCCAAGCTTCAGTTCAAGGAGATCTTTGGCCTGGGGATCAATGTGAAGTTCTGAGTTGGTGGTTGGTGGTTGGTGGTTCGTGGTTCGTGGTTCGTGGTTCGTAGTTGGTAGTTGGTAGTTGGTTGCTTACTCAATATTCCATTATTCCAGACATGAGCCTGCCTCTTCCCAGAAAACCCCTTTGCGTTTACTGAGATCCGGGTCTTTCCTCACGATCTCTCCCAGGATCTTCAACGCTGTATCCAGACCGGTACAGCTATGGTCATAGAAGACCGGACCATCGACCACATACATGGAGGGAGGCTTTTCACAGGCAAAAACCGACAAGAGTTTTTCCTGGTTCAGGGAAGCGATATTTTTCCGGTTTTCTTCCAGCGAAACAAAAGGATGACCGGCAATGAAGATATCCGGCTGCTCTTCCAGGTAGGTTTCCGGAAAAACGAAAAGATCGTCCCCCTGCAGCACCGGCAGGGCCCCTGCCATCCTGATCAGGTCCGACAACCATCTTCCTGCCAGTTGTAAAAAGGGCCAGTCGCGCAATATCCCTATCACCGGGCCCTTCCTCCTGAGACCATATTTCCGGGAAGTGTTTTTCAGCTTCTGTTTACATTCTTCCACCAGGAGTGTGCCTTTTTTCTCCGTGCCAAAGATGTGCGATATCAGCCCGATCCCCTTGTAAATATCCTTCACGGTCATGGGATAAAGATCGATCAAACGGCATCCCTGCAGGCCGTCACGTACCAGGATCTCCTCTGCCTCCTCTGCAGTAAGACCGGACAAATGCAATAATCCCTCGGTAAGGATATGGGTAGGCTGCAATTCCCTGAGCTTTTCCATATCCACATCCCAGACAGACAGCAACATTTCGGTCAGGGTGAGCTTTTCTTTGGGTTTTTCCCCGGGATCAAAAGGCCGGGTAACAACAGGAACAACGCTCCTGGCTTCCGGAGGGATGAGGGCATCATGCGAACATCCGGTGATCCAGTTGTCCAGATCCAGGTCCAGCAACAGCTGTGTTGCCCAGGCCGAAAGTGATACGATCCTTACTTCCAAACTCTTCATTTTTTATGTCACATCAGGATAAAATTAATCCATTTTGTGCAATTGAAAAAATTTCAGGAAAAGAAGAGGCCGGCAAAACATGATTTTTTAACCTTTTCCCACTTTTTGTCCGGGCCGTAAGGTTGCTTATATTTGGGTCTTTTACAATGAAAAAACTTTATGACCCTATTCAACCATGACCACCGGGAACTATCAGCAGTTGGGAGTGTACAGGAGACCCATACTGCTTTTCAGGATATATCTGCCATAACAAAAAAGCAGAAAGCCTTTTTTGCCACGGGAAAGACACGGGACCTTTCCTTCCGGAAAGATCAGTTACAAAAGCTTTTCAGGGCTGTAAAGTCTTCGGAACGTAAACTGGCGGAAGCGTTCAAAGAAGACATGAACAAGTCGGAGTTCGAGGCTTTTGCCACCGAGACCGGCCTGGTCCTGAAAGAGATCCGTTACCATCTGAAACATCTGAAAAAATGGGCACGTCCCCTGCGGGTGCCCACCCCTGTCATTCATTTCCCCGCCGTCAGCCGGATCCTCCCGGAACCATACGGCAGTGTACTCATCCTCTCCCCATGGAACTATCCGCTGTTGCTGCTTTTCTCACCCCTGATCGGAGCCATGTCGGCGGGCAACTGTGCGGTGATCAAACCTTCGGGACGGCTCCCGGCACTTAACAGGGTCTTCAGCGAGATCATCGGCAACACCTTCCCTCCGGAATACATTGCTTTGTTCTCTGGAGGGCACCAGATCAGCAACCGGTTGCTGGAAGAACCTTTCGATCACATCTTCTTTACAGGCAGCAAACAGACAGGCAAAAAGGTCATGGCCGCTGCAGCCCGGCAGCTCATCCCTGTCACCCTGGAGCTGGGAGGTAAAAATCCCTGTATCGTACATCAGGATGCGCACCTGAAGAGCGCTGCCCGCAGGATCATCTGGGGAAAATTCATCAATGCCGGACAAACCTGTATAGCACCGGACTATCTGCTGGTACACAAAGATATCAAAGACCTGTTCGTCCGGCACCTCATCGCCACCCTGCAGGAATTTTACGGAGAGCATGCCGAAAACACCGGAGAATTCACGCACATGACCGGCCGGGAGAACGTCCTCAGGATGCAGGAGTTCATCGCCGAAGGCAAAGTGCTGTATGGCGGCCTGACCGACCCTGAAAACAACTTTGTGGCCCCCACCCTGCTCGATGGGGTCCGCCCCGGCGATAAGGTGATGGAAGATGAGATATTCGGGCCCGTGCTGCCTCTGCTGGAATACAGCTCCATGGAAGAGATGGTGGCCATTGCCCGCCGTCATCCGGATCCACTTGCACTGTACATATTTTCTTCCGGAAAACATTTTGTAAAGGAGATGCTTGAGAAGATCCCTTCCGGAACCGTTGCCATCAACGATACGGTCAGTCAGTTCGTCAATGAACATCTCCCTTTCGGCGGCATCCGACAGAGTGGCATAGGGGCTTACCACGGGAAATTTTCTTTTGATACGTTCTCACACCACCGGAGTCTCCTCCGGCGGGGCACGTGGCTGGACATCCCGCTGCGCTATCCTCCCTACTCCGCCAAAAAGCTGAAGTGGATCAAAAAATTCCTGAAATAGTTTTACCGTGGGTGAACCCTGTTTTCCGGGAAACGTCAGGTCAAAGTATTGCGTAAGGTCGGGCCAAAATGATAACTTTG
>WFRO01000454.1 GCA_015486475.1 Bacteroidales bacterium | reverse complement strand
GGGGGGTCATACAGATCATCGTATACGGGCTGGCCTGGGCGATGACCAAGGCCCTGAAGCTGTCGGGTGCCGAAAGCCTCTCGGTGGCCGGCAACATTTTCCTGGGACAGACCGAGTCGCCGCTGATGATCAAAGAGTACATTCCTTTCATGAACAAATCGGAGATCCTGCTGGTGATGATCGGGGGCATGGCGACGCTGGCCGGGGGGGTGCTGGCCGCTTATATAGGTTTCCTGGGAGGGTCTGACCCCGTGCAGCGGCTCATCTTTGCCAAGCACCTGCTGGCGGCTTCGGTCATGGCGGCGCCGGGAGCAGTGGTGGTCTCCAAGATCCTGGTGCCACAGACCGAGGAGATCAGCTCCAACATACAGATCACCAAAGAGAAGGTGGGCAACAACGTGCTGGATGCGATCTCCAACGGTACCATTCAGGGACTCAAGCTGGCAGCCAATGTGGCGGCCATGCTGCTGGTCTTCCTGGCTTTTATTGCCTTTATCAACTATATCCTGCTGAAAGTGGGCGCCTGGACCCATCTTAATGTCACCATCGACCGTATTACGGCCCACCGTTATCACGACCTCTCCCTTCAGTTTCTCCTGGGTTATCTCATGGCTCCCCTGATGTGGCTCATCGGCGTGGCCAAACAGGATATTGCCCTGGTGGGACAGCTCCTCGGCGAGAAGATCATCATGACCGAGTTCGTGGGGTACATCAGTCTGGCAAAAATGAAAGCCGATGCTGTTTTCTCGGATCCCAAATCTGTCATCATGGCTACATACATGTTGTGCGGTTTTGCCAACTTTGCCTCCATAGGGATACAGATCGGAGGGATAGGATCGCTGGCGCCCAACAAGCGTTCGCTGCTGGCACGCTACGGCATGCGGGCCCTGCTGGGAGGATCGGTGGCTTCCCTGATGTCCGCCACTATCATCGGAATGATCCTGGGATAAATCAGCGAAGTATTATGAAAAGAAAGAAGATCATCGTGCTCGGATCGGGACTTGTGGGCAGTGCCATCGCTGCCGATCTGGCCCGGTACCATGAGGTGACGGCGGTGGACATGCGGGAAGAAGCTCTGACGGCTGTGGCCGGGAAAGACGTGATACCCATGCAGAAAGACCTGTCAGCACCGGGAGCGGTCGCTGAGACCGTCGGACCTTACGACCTCGTCGTGGGCGCGGTGCCGGGGTTCATGGGGTATCGGACCGTTCAGGAAGTGATACGCGCCGGGAAAAACATGGTGGACATCTCTTTCTTCCCGGAAGATCCTTTCACTCTGGATGAGGAAGCCCGCGACAAAGGGGTGAGTGTTGTTATCGATGCAGGCGTGGCGCCGGGGATGAGCAATATCTTCCTGGGATATTATGATGCCATCATGGAGGTCGACCGCTATGTATGCTATGTGGGAGGATTGCCGGTCGTCCGGGAATGGCCCTGGGAATACAAAGCCGTCTTCTCACCCATTGACGTGATCGAAGAGTATACCCGGCCGGCACGGTACAGGGAGAACGGCCATCTGGTCGTCCGTCCGGCCCTCTCGGATACCGAGCTGATCGACTTCGAGGGTATCGGCACCCTGGAGGCCTGGAACTCCGACGGACTGCGAACCCTGCTCAAAATGACCGGCGTGCCCAATATGATCGAAAAGACCCTGCGCTATCCCGGTACCGTCGAATACATCCGTGTGCTGCGGGAAAGCGGATTCTTTTCCTATGATCCGGTGGAGGTGAACGGGAAAAAGATCCGTCCCATCGATATGACAGCCCGGCTGCTATTTCCCAAATGGAAACTCAAACCGGGAGAGGAAGATCTTACCATTATGCGGGTGGAGGTGTACGGAAAAAAGGAGGGGAAAGAACACTCCTTTATATATACACTGCTCGACCGGTATGATCGTGAGGAGGGTGTGATCTCCATGGCCCGCACCACCGGCTATACATGTACCGCCCTGACCCGCCTGATGCTGGATGGCAGGATCCCGGAGCAGGGAATTATTCCGCCTGAACAGGTGGGACGGAACGGGGAAAATTTTAACTTTATCCTCGAACACCTGCGGGAACGGGATGTTGTCTATCATTTGAAAACCAGTTAATTCAGAGAATATGAAAAAGCTCCTTCTGCTGTTTTTTTCTGTGGCCGCGGCCTGGTCGTTACAGGCAAAAGACCTTACCCTGGTCTCCCCCGATGGTCATCTTCACATGGTGATCCATGTGAACGGGGAACTTTCTTTTGTGATCAGCCGTGACGGCAAGGAGATCGTTTCGTCCCCGGCGCTCTCCCTGGAGCTGGGGGACAGGACCCTTCCCATGAAGAATGACCGGATACGGAAAACCCTGCGCACAAAAAAAGATGAGGTGCTGGATCCCGTGGTGCCCGTAAAGAACAGTGCGGTGCGCAACCGGTACAACGGTCTGGTGCTGCAGTACAGGGGGGGGTATGATGTGGAGTTCCGGCTGTTCGATGACGGAGCGGCCTATCGCTATGTGACCCGTTTCCCGGATTCGGTGACGGTGAAGAAAGAGACGGTACGGTTCGTCTTTCCTGACAGCACCTGGTCCTATTTCCCGCGGGAAGAGAGTTTCTTCTCACACAATGAACGATCGTACGTGCATCTTGCCGTGGAAGACATACTGCCGGGCGATCTGGCCAGCCTGCCGGCCCTCTTTGAGGTGCCGGGAGGGGTGAAGGTGTTGCTTACCGAGTCGGACCTGCGGGATTACCCCGGTATGTGGATCACCGGCGCCAAAGGAGGAGGCATTGCCGGTACATTTCCTTATTATCCGCTGAAAACACAACAGAAAGGCGACCGGAACGTCAAGCCGGTGGAGCGTGCGGATTATATGGCACGCACAGCGGGTGATCGCTCCTTCCCCTGGCGGGTCCTGGCCATCGCTCCCCACGCCAAAGACCTGCTGGAGAACGAGATCGTCTTCCGTCTGGCTTCTCCCTGCAGGCTCGACGATGTCTCCTGGATCAAACCGGGCCTGGTGGCCTGGGACTGGTGGAATGCTTTGAACATCTACGGGGTGGATTTCAGATCGGGGGTCAATACGAAAACCTACAAGTATTTCATCGATTTTGCCTCGGAATATCACATCCCTTACATCATCCTGGATGAAGGCTGGTATAAGCTGGGCAACCTGCTGGACATCAATCCCGACGTGGATCTGCCGGAGCTCTTCCGGTATGCCAAAGAGAAGGATGTAGGGATCATCCTGTGGGTGGTGTGGAAGACCCTTGATGACCAGATGGAAGAGGCCCTCGACAAATTTGCAGAATGGGGTGTCAAAGGGATCAAGGTGGATTTCATGCAGCGGGATGATCAGTGGATGGTCGATTATTACCGCAGGGTGGCTGAAGAGGCGGCCCAAAGACACATGCTGGTGGATTTCCATGGGGCTTATAAGCCTGCCGGCCTGCGGCGGGAATATCCCAATGTGATCAGCCGGGAGGGCGTGAAAGGATTGGAGAACTGCAAGTGGAGTGACCTGATCACACCGCAGCACAACTGTAACCTGCCCTTTATCCGCATGGTGCCCGGGCCCATGGACTATACCCCCGGCGCCATGGTCAATGCTCACAAAAAGAACTACTTCATCTCCTGGGACCGGCCCATGAGCATGACCACGCGGGTGCAGCAGATGGCCATGTATGTGGTGTATGAGAGCCCGCTGCAGATGCTGGCTGACAATCCCACCAATTACATGAAGAACAAAGAATGTCTGGAGTTCATGGCTCAGATGCCCACTACCTGGGATGAGACCCATGCCCTGGCAGGTGAGGTGGGAACCTATGTGGCTGTGGCACGCCGGAAAGGCGACAAATGGTATGTGGGGGCGATGAACGGTGAGAAAGCAAGGGACCTCACCCTCGACCTCTCTTTCCTGCCGGAAGGCCGGTGGCAGGTGACCCTTTTCGAGGACGGGGTCAACGCACCCCGTTATGCACAGGATTACCGGAAAAGGGTGATCACCCTCTCCGGCAGGTCCATGAAGATCCACATGGATACGGGAGGCGGCTGGGTGGCTGTGTTTGAAAAACAGTAAAAAATTCTGGGTATGAAACTTTACCGGATTACCGGCATCCTGATCATCCTGTTCCTTGCGGGGGCCTCCCGGGTCTCTGCGCAGATGCCGGATGCACGGGTGCTGAAAGCTGAAAAGTTCCTGGATGAGCTCGTGGCCGGGAAATACCAGGAGGCTGCCAGCGCTTTCGACTCGGTGGTGGCTTCCCGTCTGCCGGCGCCCATGCTACAGCAGGTGTGGGAAAGCCTGCAGGAACAGGTGGGAAAATTCAAGACTTACGAGCATTATACCGTCGCCCGCTCCGATCCTTATTTTATGGTCCTTCTTACCTGTCGTTTTGAAAAGAACGTACTGCTCGACCTGAAGCTGGTATATAACGACGACGGCCGGATCAGCGGCATCTTTTTCCTGCCCTCCAAACAGGTACCTTACCATCTGCCTCCCTATGTGGATACGGCCCTTTTCCACCGGGAGCCGCTCCTCGTGGAGACCGACACTTTCCGTCTGCGGGGGGAACTGACCACACCCAATGAGCCCCGGATCTACCCCGTGGTGGTGATGGTACAGGGTTCCGGCCCCAGCGACCTGGACGAGAGCATCGGACCCAACAAGATCTTCCGGGACATAGCTTATGGTCTCTCTTCCAATGGTATAGCCGTGATCCGTTTTGACAAACGCACCTATGAATATGCAAAAGATCTGGATGCCGATACGATCACGGTGTGGAGCGAGACCATTGCGGATGCAGTATCGGCGGTAAAGCTGGCGGAAAAGATCCCCGGCGCCGGGGGCGTCTTCCTCCTGGGACACTCGCTTGGAGCCTACCTTGCCCCACGCATCGCCGGACAGGTTAAAGGTCTTGCCGGACTAGTACTGCTGGCCGGGAACACACGTCCTCTCGAAAAACTGATCCTGGAACAGATGGAGTATCTTTTCTCGCTGGATACCCTCACCGGTGTGGAGAAAGCCCAACTGGACACCCTGCGGAAACAGGTGGAAAGGATCGAAACAGGGAAGATCACCCCGGAGACCCCCGCGTCGGAGCTGCCCCTCTCCCTGAACGCCCGTTACTGGCTCGCCCTGAAAAATTATGATCCCGTAAGAACCGCCCGGCAGTTGGACCTGCCCATGCTGATCATGCAGGGAGGCAGGGACTACCAGGTGACCACCGTGGATTTCGGAGAATGGAAACACGGCCTGGCCGACCGGAACAATGTGGATTTCAGGTTCTATCCTTCCCTGAACCACCTGTTCATCCCCGGCGAGGGGAAGAGCCGTCCCGTGGAATACTATCAGCCGGGACACGTCTCCGGCAAGGTGATACAGGATATCGCGGAATGGATCAAAACCGTGGCCAAGAAAGGACCGTGAGGAAGCTTGAAGTGCCGCAGATCTCCGATCTGCGAGCATCCCCGCCCGGATGACCCGTTCGGACGGGCTCGCAATTCTAAAGAGATCGAAGATCTCAAGAATTGCGGGACTCGAAGTTCGAAGTTCGATATTCGATATTCGATATTCGATATTCGGTGTTCGGTGTTCGATATTCTAAAAAGATGTTTTACTTTTCATACTTTTCGACTTTTCGACTCTTTGACTTTTTGACTATTCGACTTTTAACTTTAGACCTTAAATTTTCAGCCAATGCAGCAATATTTGGATCTGTGTGATCATGTATTGAAGACGGGGGTCCGGAAACATGACCGGACCGGGACAGGCACGATCAGTGTCTTTGGTTATCAGATGCGGTTTGACCTGTCAGAGGGCTTTCCCCTGCTGACGACAAAAAAGTTGCACTACCGGTCGATCCTCTATGAGTTGCTGTGGTTCCTGCGGGGGGATACCAACATCAAATACCTGAATGACCACGGGGTGACCATCTGGGATGAGTGGGCCGCCGAAGATGGTGACCTGGGACATATCTACGGTTACCAGTGGCGGTCGTGGCCCACACCCGACGGGAAAGGCATCGACCAGATCTCCAAAGTGGTGGAATCGATCCGGAACAACCCCGACTCGCGGCGTCACATCGTCAGCGCGTGGAACGTGAGCGAGCTGGATAAGATGGCGCTGCCTCCCTGCCACATCCTGTTCCAGTTCTATGTGGCGGACGGGAAGCTCTCCTGTCAGCTCTACCAGCGCAGCGCCGACATCTTCCTTGGCGTGCCCTTCAATATTGCCTCCTACTCCCTCCTGCTGCTGATGATGGCGCAGGTGACGGGACTGCAGCCGGGAGAGTTCGTCCACACCCTCGGCGATGCCCATATCTATCTGAACCACATTGACCAGGTGAAGCTGCAGCTCACCCGCAAGCCTTACCCCCTGCCCACCATGCGGCTCAACCCTGAGAAAAAAAATATTTTTAACTTCGTGTATGAGGATTTTACCCTGGAGAACTACCAGGCCCACCCGCATATCAGGGGGGAGATATCCGTGTAGGAAGTAAAAAGTAAAAAGGCAAAAGTAAAAAGGCAAAAGTAAAAAGGCAAAAGTAAAAAGGCAAAAGGCAAAAGGGGTGCAAGGTGCAAGGTGCAAGGTGCTGGGAGACCGTGCACAGGGCACAGGGCCCAGAGCTCAGACTGCAGGACTACAAACTACAAACTACAAACAACAAACAACAAACTACGAACCACGAACTACGAACTACGAACCACGAACTACGAACTACGAACCACGAACTACGAACTACGAACCACGAACCAGCACATGAAAACCATATCCATAATCGTCGCCGTGGCAGAGAACGGGGCCATAGGC
>WFRO01000453.1 GCA_015486475.1 Bacteroidales bacterium | reverse complement strand
TTGGCACGGAACTTTATCTGGCCGGTGGTCAGCTCCAGAACGGCAGTCCAGAGGCCTGTGGCAGGATCATAGGTCATGTTCTGATCCGAATCCCATCCGTCGGCGGTGGCATCCCCGATCACGCCCCATTCTGTCCGGAGGATGGAGTAGGTACGGGCCGTAGTGTCTACATTGATCTTGTAATATCCGGCTGTGGGAGCCACAATGTTGGCACCATTTGGGTCTAGGGTGCCATCAGCACCGTCATCTCCGAAGTTGACACTCCAGTCGGGATGATAACAGAACTTAAATTCAGTATTGTCATCCGGGAACCAGAGATAGCCTTCGTATTTATTATCGCTGTTTACCGAAGCCAGCACAGTGGTGCTGTCCGCAGGATTCCATTCCTGGTATCCTCCGGGGACAAAGATCAGCGGATAACCGGAACTGCCTTTACGCTGTACCGTGGTGTTCTTCAGATGGGAGATATCCATGAATTTTCCTACGAATTCTTTGGTGGTGCGCAGGCCTGCCCATCCTCCGTCGATGCCGAAATCAGCCGGATTCATGGAGCCGCCTACAGAGGCATGGATGATAAAGGTGGTCCCGCCCCATGTTTTGGTGTGAACACCATCGAAAGTGATGGGGAAAATAACGCCGGAAGCCTGATCATTGTCGGCAAGGAAAAGGTTCTGGTAAGAGGGATCCAGGGAGTAGCCTGCATCGATCACTTTTTTGGTGTAGGTGATCACATCGGTGTAGCGCTCTTCTCCCGTATATACTTTGGCATTGAGGTACAATTTTGCCAGGAGCATCCAGTCGGCAGCCTGGTCGGCCCGTCCATATTCATTGGAACGGGGTGCGGGCAACTTGTCTTCAATGTCCAGCAATTCGGATTCTATGTAGTTGAAGAGATCTTTTTTGGAGATCTGTTCCGGGAAGAAAGCGCCTACCTTGTCTTTCTCTGTAACGAAGGGCACACTGCCGAAGAGGTCCAGTGCATGCCAGTAGCTGAGGGCTCTCAGGAAACGGGCCTCGGCGCGGTAGCCGTGGATCTCTTCCTTGTAAGAATCAGGAATACCGTATTCTTTCAGTTTTTCGTCCGTAGACTGACGAAGGAACTCGTTACAGAGAGAAACCTGATAAAAAACGCGGTAATAAAGGTTTGTGATAAACTCATTGGAAGCTGACCAGTCCTGTTCGTGATAATCACGCAGGTTGCCGTCGTTCCAGGCGATCACTGCCTCGTCGGTAGGCAGCTCCTGGGCATACCAGTAAGCCCGGAGGTATTGTCCGAAACCCTCATCCAGGCCGCTGAGGTCGCCCATACCACTGGGACCCTCCTGGCCGCTGACCGCCAGACCGGCATACAGCTTGGCCAGTACCTGTTTGTAGGATTCGGGGTTTGTATAGACCTTGGCAGAGGTGATCACATCGGGATCGATGGGCACCGTATCAAGGTCTTTCACACAGGATGTCGTCGCCATCAACAGGGCAAAGACACCGGCTATCAGGATCTTAATTTTTTTTGTATTCATCGTACTAAACATTTTTCCGTTAAAATTTTGCACTAACACCAAACAGGAAGGTCCGGGGACGCGGATAGACGTTGTTGTCGATCCCGTTGGCGACCTCCGGATCCAGTCCGTCGTACTTTGTGATCAGGAAGGGATTCTGAACCGTCCCGTATATTCTGAGCTTAGCCCACTTGATATTATTAAAGGTGTACCCCAGCGTGATATGGTCCATCCGGAGGAAGGAACCGTTCTCGACATAATAGTCCGAGAAATATTTGGGGTTCTCAAAATGGGTATCCAGCAGACTGGTGGTAACGTTTGAGAGGTATCCTACCGAATTGTACAGGGTGCTGTATGTGCCGTAATTGGAGAACATGTTGTTGTAAACATAGTTCCCGAGGCTGATCCGGCCGGCAAAGGAGAAATCAAGATCCTTCCAGGTGAACATGGAAGTAAATCCCATGAAGACATCCGGTGCCGGCTTTTCATAATGATAGCGGTCATCCACCGTGATCTGGCCGTCGCCGTTGCGGTCGACGTAAAGTCCCTCGATGGGTTTCCCGTTTTCATCATATACCTGTTCGTATACGAAGAAAGAATTGGCCGGGTAGCCGACACTGTGGATCTGGATGTTGTTGCCTACGCCACCGGAGATGCCGCCGGTGAATACCCCGAGATAGTTGGGATCGCTGGTGGCGGTCAGTTTGGTGATCCTGTTTTTATTATAGGTGACGTTAAATCCGATATCCCATTTCATATCTTTCTTTGAGATCGCTGTCCCGTTGATCCCGAATTCGATACCTTTGTTATACAGGTCCCCCACATTCGTAAGGATCTGGTTGGTAAGGTTGGTGCCTGCCGGTACAGGGATAAAGTTCAGCAGGTCCGTGGTTTTTCTGTAGTAGGCATCGAGACTACCGGAGATCCTGTTGTTAAGGAATCCGTAGTCGAGACCAACATTATAGGTAGTGGTCTGTTCCCATTTCAGGTTCTCGTCATAACCTTCCGGACGGAGGGTGGTGATAAAGGTGTTGCCAAACTGATACTGGGCATTGTCCAGACTGTAAGTGTAACGTGGCAGGTAGGGATAATCCCCTCCGATGTCCTGTTGCCCCGTGATCCCGTAACCCAGGCGCAGCTTGAGGGTGTTGAGCACATCCCCTTTGATGAAGTTCTCTTTGGCGATATCCCAGGCCAGTGCAACAGAGGGGAATAAACCCCATCTGTTTTCAGGAGCAAAACGGGAGGAGCCGTCATCCCTCAGCGTAAAGGTGAGCATATAGCGGTCTTTAAAGATGTAGTTCAACCGGCCGAAGAAGCTGATCAGGTAATTTTCCGTTGCATATCTGGAGTCGTTAAAGATCTTTGATCCGGCATAGTTCGTTGAATAGTCCGTGCCTTTTCTCCAGTAATGCTGCCAGGAATATCCTGCCGTGATATCCAGATGACTGGAGATGGACGAGAGATCCTTGACATAGTTAAAATAGAAGTCGAGCAGACTGTTCCTCTTATTCTGTGTGTAGTGAGTTTTCCTGCCGCCGCCGTTGATGGGGTCATAGGTCCAGGAAGCGTTTTCCGGGATTATATT
>WFRO01000452.1 GCA_015486475.1 Bacteroidales bacterium | reverse complement strand
TCTGCGGTGACCCTCACCTCCTGGGCCTCCAGGTTGCCTGTGGCCAGGGCCTGGAACAATGGCACAATATCCTGATCGATGCGGGGGATGACCACCTCGGCCTCGGGATCCCCAAGCCGGACATTGTACTCGATAACATAAGGATCCCCTTTGACGTTCATCAACCCGAAGTAGATGAATCCCCGGTAGATGATCTTCCTGCTGTGCAGTCCTTCGATGGTGGGACGGATGATGCGTTCTTCCACTTTCTTCAGAAAATCTCCGTCGGCAAAGGGCACCGGTGAGACCGCTCCCATACCCCCTGTATTGAGACCGGTATCCCCCTCGCCCACGCGTTTATAGTCTTTGGCTTCGGGGAGCAGCAGGTAAGAGGTGCCGTCCGTGAGTACGAATACCGAGCATTCGATGCCGTCGAGGTACTCTTCGATGACCACCGTCCTGCCGGCCTCACCGAACTTGCCCCTGAACATATCGTTCAGGGCCTTTACGGCCTGGTCATATTCCTCGAGGATGAGGACCCCTTTCCCGGCGGCCAGTCCGTCGGCTTTCAGCACATAAGGGGGTTCAAGCTCTTTCAGGAAGGCTTTGGCCTGCTCCAGGGTCTCTTTTGTAAAAGAGCGGTGACGGGCGGTCGGGATACTGTTCTCTTCCATGAAGGCTTTGGCAAAAGCCTTACTGCCCTCGAGGAGAGCTCCTTCGCGCGAAGGACCTATGATGAAAAGTCCCGAGAAACGGTACTGGCTGCGGAAATAGTCATAGATACCTTTCACCAGGGGTACCTCCGGCCCGATCACCAGCATGTGTATGTCACGGTCAAGGATGAATTTTTCAATGGCGGGGAAATCCTCCGCGTTGAGTGATACGTTGGTACCCACCATAGCCGTGCCGGCATTCCCCGGCGCAATGAACAGATCGTCCGTCAGAGGACTCTGTGCGATCTTCCAGGCCAGCGCATGTTCCCGGCCGCCTGATCCTAAAACAAGAATATTCATAAGTCCGGAATTTTATTCTTCCGGGTAAACTTAATCATTTCTTGTGAAACATCCATGGTACGAAAGGGCACAAAAAAACAGTCAGACCGGAAGGGCCTGACTGTCTGATGCGGTGGATGGAACGATCACTGGCTGTTCCTGTATTTTATCTTATAGATGAAGATGATCTCGTGGGATCCGCTCGTCTGGGTACGTATGTCGGAGACGGCGATGTCATAGTTGTATCCGAACAGCAGGAAGTCGTTCTGATAGCCCACCTGTATGCCCACGGCATCACCCGTGCGGTAAGAGACCCCGAAGTTGATCATCTTGTTGAAGACCATCATGAAATTGATGTCGGCCTGGAACACGCCGGCTTCGATCATCTTCATCATCACGGAAGGCTGCAACATGATGTTCTCGCCGGCATCGAAGTTATAGCCGCCGTTGAGGTAGTAGTGGCGCACCTTTTTCTGCTCGGCCACTCCTTCCGTCCCCAGGTTGATCTTGCCCTGGAAGAGGCTGGCCACGGTGAATCCCACAAAATACTTTTTGTCATACAACAGCATTCCGAAATCGGCATCCGGCACGAACTTTTTAGAATCTCCCAGAAGTACGGGGTCGCTGGGATCTTCCATATTGAGGCTCTCTTTGTCGAGGTAGTACTGGTAGAAAGACCCGGTTAGTCCAAACGAGAGTTTCGGCCCTGTTTCGCTCAGCGGGATGTGATAGGCATAGGTGGCTTCAAAGCCGGTATGACGCAGAGGTCCCTGGCTAAAGTTGAAGATCTTCAACCCTACGCCCATCCGGTTGCCTACGGGCATGTTACTGCTCAGCATCTGTATGGAAGGGGAGTCGTGCACACCCACCCACATCTTCCGGAAGATCAGCGTAATGGGAATGTAATCGGTGCTGCCGGCGGCCGCCGGGTTCACCAGGTACTGGTCCCAGTTGTACTGCGAGATGATGGGAAACTGCTGTGCCGAAAGTGACAGAGGAAGCAGGGTGGAAAATATAAGGATGACCAGATACTTTTTCATGATGCTGTGTCTTTATTATTTGAATACCTGTATGCTTATTTGACAATGTTCACCGATCCGGAATAGGTCTTTCCTCCGGGTTCGATCTCTATTATATAATAATAGGTACCGGCCGGCAGGGTCTTCCCGTTGAACTTGCCGTCCCATGGCTGCGTATACCCTTTGGAGGAGAAGACCTGGTTGCCCCATGTGT
>WFRO01000451.1 GCA_015486475.1 Bacteroidales bacterium | reverse complement strand
GCTCAACGGGTTATTCGATGAGCGTGGGAGGGCCTATCGTGATCCCGGGATCACAGAATTTCATCCTCAGCCCTATTGCGCCTCACAACCTGACCGTACGGCCGCTGGTGATCCCGGATGAACATGAGCTGATCATCCGCGTATCACCACGCCATCCGGCGTATTGGGTCTCCCTTGACTCTGTCTCTCAGATCTACACATCCCATGAGCCTTTCAGACTGAAAAAGGCCGGTTTTTTCATTGAGGTGTTGAAACTAAATAGTATGGACTATTTTGAGACCCTGCGGTCCAAGTTGATGTGGGGAGCCGACAAGAGATTGTTTTGACGGCTTCCGCCTGCTGATGGCCCGGGGGAGGGAACAAAAAAATACATTTTACCGGCGTAGCCGGGAACGGCCTGAGAGGGTAATTATGGGCTATCTTGGGGGAAAGAAAAAAAAATTCATATATTTGTATTTGATCAGAAAACTTTTGTCATGAAGAGGCCTCATCGTATTGCAATAATCTTACTTCTGTTTTCGCTTTTTCTTTTCCCGGATTCTTATTCCCAGATTTGGAAGCTGCGCAGATATGAGATGGAGGGAGGATTTGGTATGACCAATTATTTCGGGGATATAGGCGGAGAGTCCAATGGAGACAATGCCTTGGGATTCAAGGATATTTCGGCTAAATCGATCAGCGGGATCTTCAACATCGGGATGCGGTACAAGATGCTGGAGAAGACCTGGCTCAAGTTCAACCTGGGATTTGGCTCTTTGCGCGGCAGCGACGCGGGCGGGGTGAACGAGCAACGGGGTATCCAATTCACCTCTTTCCTTTTCGAGCCCTCCCTGAGGTTGGAGCAGGCGATCATTGCCGGGAAAGATGAACGCAGTTATCTGATGATGAAAGGCAGGGGGATCTCCAGCTTTCGCAACAGTTTCAGTCTTTATGTTTTCGCGGGTCTGGGCGGGGCGCTGGTCTCTCCCAAGGCCAAGGAAGATCCTTACGATCGTATGAGCAATGGGAAATCGGCTATCATCTTCCCCCTGGGGGTGGGTATGAAACTGGCCCTCGACCCCAACTGGTCACTGGGAGCTGATCTGGGGTGGCGTTTTTCTACCTCCGACTACCTGGACGGATTCTCTTCACAATATTCGAACCATAATGACGTTTATTTCCTGTTGAATGTTAGTTTAATCTGGAAATTGAGGACGTCACGCCGGAACCTTCCGATCTTCAGGCTCTAGGTCTTTAGCGAAAAACAATATCCATGAAGCACTGGCAGGGAGTTATCCTGGTCCTGATCTTAACAGGATCAGTGAATATATTTGCTCAAAAGAAACATACTACACAGGATCTCGGAGTGATAGCGGGGGGGGCTTATTATTTCGGGGATATCAATCCCGAACGTATGTTCTATAATATGTCCCCGGACTTCGGTATTCTGTACCGTCTTAACCTGAATCCCCGTTATTCGGTGCGTATGAGTCTCCAGTACGGTTGGTTAAAGGCCAACGGGGCTGATTTTGATCATGACCTGCCGGAGCTGGCCAATGCTTCCTTTTCCACCTCATTCCTTGACTGGGCCACGCAGTTTGAGTTCAATTTTCTGCCCTTTGCCTATGATCCACGCCATGTGGTCTTTACCCCTTATGTGTCCGCAGGGGTCGGCATGGGCGCTTTCTTCGGGGGCAGCCGGGCCAACCTGGAGTTTGTGCTGCCGGTGGACCTGGGGATGAAGTTCAAGATCACGGAAAAGCTGGACCTGGGTTTTTCCTGGGGGTTCCGCAAGACTTTCACCGATGAGATAGACAACTGGACGCCGGCAGATTATTCATTGATGCCGGGAAATGAGAAATCTTTTCTTCATAATAATGATTGGTATTCAATAGTTGGTATATTTGCAAGCTATAAAATTTTTTACAAGTGGGAGAAGTGTGAGGCTTACTGGTAGCCTTGCCTGCATGCTATGGACCTGAGAGAGCAAATAGACAAAGAGAAGCTGCCTGTTCATGTGGCGGTGATCATGGATGGCAACGGCCGCTGGGCCCGTCAGCAGGGCAAGTCGCGTGTGGCCGGACACCAGCATGGTGTTACGGCTGTGCGGGAAGTGACAGAGGCCGCGGCAGAGACGGGCATACGCTTTCTCACCCTTTTTGCTTTTTCCACAGAGAACTGGCAGCGGCCGCAGGAGGAGGTCAACGCCCTGATGACCCTGCTGGTGAACACCCTGGAGTCGGAGATAGAGACCCTCATGAAAAACAACATCGTTTTGCGGGCCATAGGAAACCTGGAGGTGTTGCCGGAAGAGGTGCGGGAGAACCTGCTGAAGACCATGGGAAAGACCTCGGCCAATACCGGCATGAACCTGGTGCTGGCACTCAGCTACAGTGCCCGCTGGGAGATCGCCCATGCCGCCGGACAGATAGCACACGATGTGAAAGAGGAGAAACTGGATCCCGGAAAGATCAATGAAAAGCTGTTCTCAGACTATTTGCAAACCCGGGATATTCCCGATCCGGACCTGTTGATCCGCACCAGCGGAGAGTATCGTATAAGTAATTTCCTGCTGTGGCAGATCGCTTATACCGAGCTTTATTTTACACCGAAACTGTGGCCGGATATCCGGAAAGAGGACTTCTTTCAGGCCATCCTTGATTACCAGCACCGTGAACGCCGTTTTGGCCGTGTCAGTGAATAGAAAAACAAGATGAATCAGACCGGTAAATGATGAATGACATGCGGAGAAGATCTTTTTGGTTCGTGCTGATCATATATTTTGTCAATGCCCTTTCCTCATTTTCACAGCAGGACACCGTGGGCCTGAATGTCCCGACAATGGATTATTCTGCCACCAGGGAATATGTCCTCGGCGGGATCACCATCTCGGGCGTGAAATATCTCGACAGGCAGATCCTGAAACAGCTTACCGGTCTTACCCCCGGACAAACTCTCATGGTGCCGGGGACAGAGATCACCAAATCAGTGAAGAAACTGTGGGACCAGGGTCTCTTTTCCGATATCAAGGTCTTCTCTACACGCATCGACAGTGGCAAGATCTACCTGGAATATTACCTGCTCGAAAGGCCCCGCCTGTCCCGGATCGAGTTCAAGGGGATCCGGAAGAACGAAAAGAGCGATCTGGAGGAGAAGATCAACGTAATGGCCGGGAGCCAGGTGACCCAGAACCTGATCAACACCACCAAGAAGATCATAGAGGACCATTACAAGGAAAAAGGTTTCCTTAACTGCAAGGTCAATATCATCCGGAAAAAAGACCCCCGTTTCCAGAATACGGTCATGCTGGAGGCAGATATTGATAAAGGTCCCCGCGTGAAAATTGAGGAGATCAAATTTGAAGGAAACCATGTTTTCACGGAGAAACGTCTGCGCAGGGTGCTGAAAAAAACCAAACAGAAAGATGTGAATATCTTCAAGGCTTCAAAAATGGTAGACAAGGACTACAAGGAGGATAAGAAGAAGCTTGTGGATTTTTACAATGAGAACGGTTACCGGGACTTCAAGATCCTGGGGGATTCGATATACAGGATCAGTGAGGACAGGATAGGCCTGCTGATACGCATCTACGAAGGACAACGTTATTATATACGCGATATCACATGGGTGGGGAATACGAAGTATCCCTCCATGTACCTGAGCCAGCGGCTGGAGATCAAAAAAGGCGATCCTTATGACAAGAAGAGACTGATGGAGCGTACCAATACCGATGAGGATGCCGTCAGCTCTGTCTATATGGACAACGGTTATCTCTTTTCTCAGATCATACCGGTGGAAAAGAGGGTGGAGGGGGATTCCATTGATCTGGAGATCCGTGTTTTCGAGGGCCAGCAGGCCACGGTGAACAAGATCATCATCAAAGGGAACACCAAGACGAACGAACATGTGGTACGACGGGAACTGCGTACCCTGCCGGGCGATCTTTTCAGCAAGCAGGACATCATCCGTTCGGTGAGGGAGCTGGCCCAGCTGGGCCATTTCGATCCGGAGAAGATCTCTCCCAATCCCATCCCCAACCAGGCTGCCGGCACGGTGGACCTGGAGTATGACCTGACAGAGAAGGCCAACGACCAGTTCGAGATCTCCGGTGGTTGGGGCGCCAATATGCTGGTAGGGACCGTCGGTCTGCGGTTCAACAATTTCTCGGCCCGCCGCATCTTCGACCCCAAAGCCTGGCGGCCCATACCCACAGGCGACGGCCAGTCGGTGAGCCTGCGCGCCCAGACCAACGGCAAGTACTACCAGGCCTACAGCTTCGGCTTTACCGAGCCGTGGTTCGGCGGAAAGAAACATAATACTTTCTCTTTCTCGGTATACCGGACCGGCCAGACCAACGGCCGCAAAAAAGACGATCCCGCCCGCCAGTCCCTGAACATTACAGGGGTGTCGACGGGATTGCAGAAGAGACTCAAATGGCCGGATGACTACTTCAGTCTTTACACAGGCATCACTTTCCAGAACTACGAGCTGAATAACTGGACGCAGCGTTTCCTCTTCTCCAACGGTAACTCCAACAACTTCAGCTTTAACGTAACTTTCGGACGTTATTCGGCCGGGCCCAACCCCATCTATCCGGTAGGCGGTGCCAATATCTCCCTTTCTTTACAGATCACACCGCCCTATTCCATGTTCAGCAATAAAAATTATTCCGATCCGGATATGCTTGACAGTGAGCGCTATAGATGGGTGGAGTATCACAAATGGCTGTTCAAGGTCGATTGGTATCTGAATTTGGCAGGAAAATTGGTGTTATATCCACGGGCTCAGTTCGGATACCTGGGGTATTTCAACAAAGCGATCGGTCCCTCTCCCTTTGAAGGGTTTGATGTGGGAGGTGACGGTATGTCGGGATACAACCTGTATGGTATTACGACGATAGCTCTCAGAGGATACGAAAACGGTTCTTTGACACCGATGGTGAAAAACAAGGATGGCGTATGGAAAAAATCGGGGAACGTATATGAGCGGGTATCCCTGGAGCTGCGTTATCCGGTCACCCTGCAGGCACAGGCCACGGTCTTTGTGCTGGCTTTTCTCGAAGGAGGCAACGCCTGGTACAGGATCCAGGACTTTAATCCTTTCGGCATCGTCCGCTCGGCCGGTGTAGGGATGCGTGCCTTCCTGCCCATGTTCGGCCTCCTGGGGATCGACTGGGGATATGGTTTCAACACCGTCCCGGGCAAACCGGGCGCCGGCGGGAGTCATTTCCATTTCGTCATCGGTCAGCAATTTTAGTTGTTTAACATAAAACCTTGCATTATGAAAAAGTATATTGCGATCTTTACACTGATCATTGCAGGTACCATGGCTTCCTGGGGCCAGAAATATGCCTTCGTGGATACGGAGTATATCCTTAATAATATACCTTCTTATAAAGCGGCACAGGATAAGCTGAACAATATCTCCAAACAATGGGAAAAAGAGATCCAGGATAAATATGCAGAGATCGACAAACTTTACAAGGCTTATCAGAATGAAGCCGTGTTGCTTACTCCCGACATGAAGAAAAAAAGGGAGAATGAGATCATCACAAAGGAAAAAGCGGTCAGGGACCTGCAGAAACAATACTTCGGTCCCGAGGGAGATCTTTTCAAGAAAAGGGAAGAGCTGGTCAAGCCTATCCAGGACGAAGTGTATGCTGCTGTCAAGCAGCTGGCCGTGGATGGCAATTATGCCGTGATCTTTGACATTGCCAGCGGTCCTATGTTCCTCTATACCAACCCGCGGTACGACCTGAGCGATCAGGTGCTGAAAAAAATGGGTTATAAAGAATAATTGTTACATTTGCAGCCAACCTGAAAAAAGTAAATTTTATCAATATTAAATTAGTGTTATGAAAAGAAGTATAGTGATTTTAATGGTAGTTGCCCTGGCAGGAATGGGATTTTCTGCACAGGCACAGGAGCTTAAGTTCGGACACATCAACAGCCAGGAGTTGTTGAAAGCCATGCCGGAGAACGACAGCGCCCAGGCACAGCTCCAGCGTTATGCCAAGCAGTTGCAGGACCAGATGGACGCCCTGCAGGTGGAGTATAATCGCAAGTTGCAGGATTACCAGGCTCAGCAGGGACAGCTGACCGACCTGATCCGCAAGACCAAAGAACAGGAGCTGATAGATATGCAGAAGAATATCCAGAATTTTCAGGCCGATGCCCAGCAGGAGATGCAGAAAAAACAGCAGGAAATGTTGCAGCCCATCATTGACAAAGCCAACAATGCCATCAAGGAAGTGGCTCGGGAGAACGGATTTATTTATATCTTTGATGTGGCCGGCGGGATGATCCTGTACTACTCGGAGAAGAGCGTAGACATCCTCCCGATGGTCAAGAAGAAACTGGGTATAGAATAAAAAGATGAACAACTGAACAAATACGGAAGGCCATCACAACCAGGATGGTCTTTCTTTTTTTCAGAAGGTTATGGATCCATATAACAACAGACCGATAGGTATCTTCGACTCAGGTGTGGGAGGACTGACGGTGGCCCATGCCGTCAAGCAGCTCCTGCCGGATGAGTCGATGATCTATTTTGGAGATACGGCCCATCTGCCGTATGGCGAGAAATCCCCCGAGGCCATCCTCCATTATTCGGAGCGTATCACCTCCTTCCTGCTGGAACAGGGATGCAAGGCCGTGGTCATCGCCTGCAATACGGCCTCATCTGTGGCTTATGAGCCCTTGCAGCAAAAATACGGGGAGCAGGTGCTGGTGGTGAACGTCATCGATCCGGTAGCCGATCATTATTCGGAAAAGCTGGCGCCCGCCCGGGTAGGGGTCATCGGCACCAAGGCCACCATCCGTTCCGGCGCTTATGAAAAGAGCATCCGGAAGAAAGATCCCGATGCTGAGGTGGTCTCTCTGGCCACGCCCCTTTTTGTGCCGATGATCGAAGAAGGCTTTATCTTCGACGATATCAGCAACGCCATCATACGGGCCTATCTCTCCCAGGAGCCCATCCGTTCCGTCGAGGCGCTCATCCTGGGCTGTACCCATTACCCGATCATCAAAAACCAGATCAGCAAATTCTATAATTTCTCGGTTGAAGTGCTCGACTCGGCCGCTATCGTGGCACGCAGCCTGCAGAAGATGCTGAAAGAAAAGGGCCTGATGCGAAAAGGACCGGAACCGCCGCAGGATATTTTTTATGTGTCGGATTATACGGATTACTTTGAGAAGATCGCCGGCATGTTCTTCGAGGAGAAGATCAACCTCAAAAAACTCAACCTCTGGCAGGACGAGGAATAAGTTCAGAGTTCAAAGTTCTCAGTTCTTAGTTTTTTAGAGCTTCCTTTTGCTTTTTTTGTCATACAGTAGTCATACAGTAGTCATACAGTAGTCATATAGTAGTCATACAGTAGTCATACGGTGGTCATACAGTAGTCATACGGTGGTCATACAGTAGTCATTAGTTCGCTTCGCTCACGTAATTAACTCGCTTCGCTCGTGAAATTTGCTCCCGATGGTCGCGAAATTAACCCCGACTGCGTCGGGATGAAATTAGAAAGAAATTAACTCGCTTCGCTCGCGAAATTAAGTAGTAATTTAGTAGTTATTCATAAATTATCATTCAAAAATCAAAATTCGACATTCGGTGTTCGGTGTTCGGTGTTCGTCGTGTCGTGGATCATCCCTGGAACCTGGAACCTGAAACCTGAAACCTGGAACCTGGAACACTCTTTTGCCTTTTGCCTTTATACTTTTGCCTTATTTTGTCATCCTTCCCCATACCATTGGGCATATTTGATATAGTTCTCCGCCGTTTGCAGGATGAGTGTCCTCACCTGTTCCTCCGACACCTCCCCGATCTTTTTTGCCGGCACGCCGGCCCAGATGCTGTAAGGCTCCACCCGGGTGTGCTCCAGCAGGAGGGCGCCGGCGGCGATGATGGAGCGGGTGCTGACATACACATGGTCCATCAGAATGGCCCCCATGCCGATGAGCACTTCATCTTCGAGGGTCGCCCCGTGGACGATCGCCCGGTGGCCTATCGAGACATCGTTGCCGATGTGGATGGTCGTTTTTTTGTAGGTGGTGTGCAGTACACAGGCATCCTGTATGTTAACCCTGTCACCTATGCGGATATAGTTCACATCCCCGCGGAGCACCGTTTTGTACCAGATGCTGCATTCGTCACCGGTAATGACATCTCCGATGAGCACCGCATCTTCCGCAATGAAACAGTTTTTTCCCGTGGCCGGGGTCTTGTCTCTTACTGTTCTGATAATCATAAAAAAAGCCCTTTCTGTAAGGAATAATGAACGTTTTGTATATAAAGATAAAAAAACTATTAAAAAACATGTGGGTTTCGGGGGTGTGGTATGATAAAATACTTAATTTTGCCGGCAATAGAAGATATGGATCTTACAGGAATGCATATAAGGCCGGAACGGTGCTTATATGCATTTAACATATAGACATTAAAACTTTTAGTATGACAAAAAAGAGAGAACTTATTGAACTTGATGATGTGGTGATCCGGTTCTCGGGTGATTCGGGTGACGGCATGCAGCTGACGGGGACCCTTTTCTCCAACACGGCTGCCCTGCTGGGAAATGACATTGCCACTTTCCCCGACTATCCTGCCGAGATCAGGGCACCCCAGGGTACTGTGGGAGGCGTTTCCGGTTTCCAGGTACACATAGGTCACTCCGACATACGTACGCCGGGCGATCTGGCGGATGTGCTGGTGGCCATGAACCCCGCTGCCCTGAAAGCCAATGCCCGCTGGCTCAAACCCGGTGCCACGATCATCTACGACCGGGATAATTTCACCCCGAAGAACATTCAGAAGGCCGGTTACAAGGAAGATCCCATTGCGGAAGACCGTCTGCAGGATTTTAACATCATCCCGGCTCCTATCACTTCCCTGACCAAGGAGGCCCTGAAAGATATGGGACTGGATATGAAAACGGTCCTGCGTTCGAAGAACATGTTCGCCCTGGGAATGATCTACTGGCTCTTCAACAGGCCTCTCAAATATACAGAGGAGTTCTTTCAGCAGAAGTTCAAGCGGAAACCCGAAGTCGTTGAGGCCAATGAGAAGGTGCTCAAGGCCGGTTATTACTATGCCGAGACCATCGAGGCGTTGCATTCCACTTATGTGGTCAAGCCGGCGAAGATCGAGAAAGGCGTTTACCGCAACATCAATGGTAATACAGCTACGGCCTGGGGCCTGATCGCTGCTGCCGAACGGGCGGGGCTGCAGCTTTTTGTAGGATCCTATCCCATTACCCCGGCCACCGGCATCCTCGAGGAGCTTGCTTTACGTAAAGACCTGGGGGTGATCACCGTGCAGGCTGAGGATGAGATCGCCGGTATCACCACCTCCATAGGGGCCAGCTTTGCCGGCCTTATGGCTGCTACCACCACCTCGGGGCCGGGCCTGGCGCTCAAATCCGAAGCCCTGGGGCTGGCCGTGATCACCGAGCTGCCGCTGGTGGTGGTGGATGTACAACGTGGAGGCCCTTCGACGGGGCTGCCCACCAAGACCGAACAGTCGGACCTGATGCAGGTGCTCTGGGGACGCAACGGCGAGAGCCCCGTGGCCGTGGTCGCGGCCAGCACACCGGCCAACTGCTTTTACTATGCTTTTGAGGCCGGCCGTCTGGCTCTCGAGCACATGACCCCCGTGGTACTGATGACCGACGGCTTCCTGGCCAACGGTACTGAGCCTTTCAGGGTGCCAGATATTGAGAAAATGCCTGAGATCAAGCCTCCCATCGTACCGGAAGGAACGGAAGACTATATGCCTTACAAACGTGACCCCGGGACCCTCGTCAGAGGATGGGCCATTCCCGGCACGCCGGGACTGGAACACCGCATCGGAGGCCTTGAGAAAGACGAGAACACCGGCAATGTCTCCTATGATCCGGCCAACCACGAAAAGATGACCCACATCCGGGCGGAGAAAGTGGCAAAGATCGTGGAAGATATCCCGGAACAGAAGATCGAAGGCGAACAGGAAGGTGATCTCCTCCTCGTGGGCTGGGGAAGCACTTACGGCCACCTGGTGTCGGCCATGGAGGAGCTGAAGGCAGAAGGCAAAAAGGTGGGTCTGGCCCATTTCAATTATATCAATCCTCTGCCTGCCAATACGGACGAGGTCCTGGGGAAATTTAAAAAAATACTGGTCTGCGAGCTGAATCTCGGCCAGTTTGCCAATTACCTGAGGATGAATTATCCCAAATATGAATATCATAAGCTGAACAAGATCCAGGGACTTCCTTTCACGGTAGTCGAGATCAAGGATGAAGCAAAAAAACTTTTGGAGGAATAGATCATGTCAACAGAAGAGAATAAAGTAGTTTATACGGCCAAAGACTTCAAGAGCGACCAGGAGGTGAGATGGTGCCCGGGATGCGGAGATCATGCCATCCTCAGCAGTGTCCAGCGTACCATGGCCCAGCTGGGTATCCGCAGGGAAAAATATGCGGTCATCTCCGGTATCGGATGTTCCTCCCGTTTTCCGTATTATATGGCCACCTATGGTTTCCATGGTATCCATGGCCGTGCCGCCGCGATCTCCACAGGGGTGAAGACGGCCAATCCCGACCTGTCGGTGTGGACCATCACCGGTGACGGCGATGCCCTGGCCATCGGCGGCAACCATCTGATCCATGTGGTCAGAAGGAATGTGGATATCAACCTCCTGTTGTTCAACAACCGGATCTATGGTCTTACCAAAGGCCAGTATTCTCCCACCTCGGTCAAAGGCCAGGTGACCAAGACCTCACCTTACGGGACCGTGGAGCCTCCTTTTAACCCCGGTGAACTGGTCATCGGCGCCAAAGGCAAGTTCTTCGCCCGTACCATCGACGGCGACATCAAGCTGAGCGTGGAGGTATTTACGGAGGCGGCCAAACATGAAGGGACCTCGGTCGTGGAGATCCTCCAGAACTGTGTCATCTATAACAACGGCGCTTATGCGGATATCACCGACCGCGAGCACAAGGAAGACCGGCAGATCGTCCTGCGCGATGGCGAACCCATGATCTTCGGAAAGAACAGGGACAAAGGCCTGATGCTCGACGGGATGCAGCTGAAAGTGGTGAAGATAGGCGAGAACGGGATCACCGAAAAGGATATCCTGGTACACGACAGCAAGGTGAATAACCCCGGCCTGCACATGATGCTTGTCAATATGAAATGGCCCAGCCACCCCGTGGCCGTGGGCGTGATACGCAATGTGGCAGCTCCTACCTATGATACGGCTGTCCATGTCCAGATCGATAAGATCAAAGAGCAGTCACCCATCAAGAACATGACCGATCTGTTGCACAGCGGGAACACCTGGGTGGTGAAATAAGAAAATACGTATGATACATGGAAAAGGCATTCGGGAGAATGCCTTTTTTTTTATTTTATGAACCGAAGCGTTATCTTTACTTGATCTGAAGAGAAAAAGTTATGGACCAGAAAGAGGAAGGGAAAAAGATCCGGATGACCCTGGCTGAAAAGACCCTGCAACTCGATGAGCTGGCTTATCTGAACGAGGCCTCTGCCATCCTCCGCCAGGACAGATCGCTGGAGGATACTTTCAGCCAGTTGATCTTCCTGATCAGGAAACACTCGGTTTTTTCTGACGGGGTGAGCGTGCGGATCACTTACGACGGCAGGAAGTATGAATCTTCCGGTTTTAAGCTGACCGCGGCGTTTATTACTGCCGATTTCCAGACACTCGATGGCACCAAAGGGAGTATCGCGCTTTACTATGGCCGGGGTTACCTGCCCGAGGGGGAGGACCCGGAAGTGGTGGCCCATGAGGATATGATCCTCATCCGGGAGATCGCTCAGATGATCTCTGCCTGGCTGGACCGCAGAAAGAGTCAGTTGGTTTTCCTGCAGAGCAGGGAAGATGTGCAGGAGCCGGTTCGCGGGGGAAAAGGGCTCACCAGCCGCAGGCTGCTCCAGCTCTTTCTGGACAAACACAATGCCGACAGGGATATCTTTCACGACCTGATGCCTTTCAAGGTGCGGGAGATCCTGCTGGTGGCCAGCCTGTATGATGCTTTCAGCATTGAGGGGGAAGGACAGTTTTCCGACCATATCCTGGGAGAGTACCACCAGCTCAACCTCACCTCCATCCCGCGCATCACGGCGGCTACCTCCGGAGAAGCAGCCCTGGAACGGCTGGAGAAAAAACACTTCGACCTGGTGATCATCATGCTGGGAGCAGATAAGAAAAAACCCATCCGTCTCTACCGCAAGATCAAAAAAAAGTGGTCTTACCTCCCGGTATATCTGTTGCTGAACAACAACAATGATATCCCGCTGGTACGCCATGAACTGCGTAAACTGGAGCCTTACGATCATTTTTTTGTATGGAACGGCGACTCGAAGGTTTTCTTTGCCATGGTCAAGCTGTTGGAAGACCGCGTGAATGCCCCCAACGATACGCGCATTGCCTATACACGGATCATCCTCCTGGTGGAGGACAACACCAAATACTTCTCCCGCTACCT
>WFRO01000450.1 GCA_015486475.1 Bacteroidales bacterium | reverse complement strand
TTGCTACGGCCCCCAAGGAAGGGGGAACCCCAAATCACAGTGGGTGGACTTCCCCTTTCTGTGGACACCGAAGCTTGTCCCTGAGCTTGTCGAAGGGTTGCGAAGGTGGCAGGGGACCGAGGGGGCGCGAGGGATCAGGGGTACATGGGATGAGGTGAAATCCCTTTTACTTGTTCCTATAACTCTCCTGCCTCTCTTTTTCTTTGAAAATGTTTACTTTCACCCTCAAGTAACCCAAAGCTGCCTTCCGGATGGATGCCCAGGCCTTTAAAGAGACTTTCCTGCCGCTGAGCGATCGGTTGTATCGCCTGGCGTTACGTTTTTTACGCAACCGGGAGGAGGCGGAGGATGTGGTGCAGGAGACCTTCCTGAAACTGCTGAAGATGGGTGACAAGGTGGATGAGTACCGGAGCCCGGCAGCGCTGGCCATGACACTGACACGCAACACGGCCCTCGACAGGATCCGTACCCGTCACACGGTGTCGGAGGGGGAGGTGACCCTGCCGGAGAGCACAGTGCCGGACGATCCGCCCGACGTGTGGCTCGACCGGAAAGAGAAAGCCGGCAGGGTGCGGGTGATCATCGACGCCCTGCAGGAGCCGGGACGCACGGTGATCCACATGCGCGACGTGGAAGGATGCGACTTCGACGAGATCGCGGCCGTCACAGGCATGACGGTCAACAATGTGCGGGTGGTACTCTCCAGGACCCGCAAAAAAGTGAAAGAGACACTGCTAAAAGAGATAAACCATGGACAGGGAAACAACGAAAAGACTGCTGAAGAAATATTATGAGGGCCGTACCTCTGCTGAAGAGGAACAGCTGCTGCGGAAATATTTCGGGAGCGGGGAGGTGCCGCCGGAACTGGTGCCCGACAGGGAGCTTTTTGCCGCTCTGGCAGAGGAGGGGAGCGAAAAACCTCCGGCCACGCTGCAGGGACAACTGGAGGATATGATCGACATGCATTATGCCGCGACGACAGAGAGAAAGACCCTGTCCCTGCGCACCTGGGCCCTGCGTGCCATCCCGCTGGCAGCCTCCCTGATCCTGGTGCTGGCCACCTATTTCTTCCTCCTTTCGCGGAAACCCCGCGACACCTACTCCGACCCGCAGACGGCTTACCTGGAAGCCAAAAAAGCATTGTTGCTGGTGTCCCGCAACTTCAACAAAGGCACCCGCAGCATGGCTTATCTCCGCGAGATCTCCCTGCCGGCCACCGAGATCAATAAGGTGCAGAGAACGGTAGGAAAACTGAATGACCTGCCCTATATCGACCTGACGCCCGCTGAGACAAAAAATAACAGGGATCAGGAAAATACCGGGGGAAAGCATGCAGAAAAAAACAAAAACAAATAACTTTACCATCATGAAAGCAACAAAAACACTGATCGTACTGCTGTGGCTGGCGGCCCTCACCCCCGCCTTCGGACAGAAAGATCCCGTGGAACGCTTGTTCGAGAAGTATGCCGGGAAAGAGGGATATACGACCGTCTACATCTCCAGTAAAATGTTCAGCATGTTCTCGGGCGCCGGTATCGACGATCCCGAGTTCAACGACCTGATGAAGAACCTGAAGAGTATCCGTATCCTCTCGGAAGACAACCACAGCAAGGCCGACTTCTACCGGGAGGTGATCGATGCCCTGCCGGCCGGTGAATACGAAGAGCTGATGACTATCACGGAGCCCGGCCAGAAACTGAAGTTCCTGGTGAAAGAGAAAGAGGGCAAGGTGGTGGAACTGCTGATGGTCTCGGGAGGCGGGGGAGACAATGTGCTGATCGATATCCGGGGGGACATCAACATGAAAGAGATCGCTCAGATCTCCAAAGCCATCCATATCGACGGACTGGAGGAGCTGGATAAACTGAAGAAATAAAGGCACCTGCCTGCCGGCAGGCAGGAAAGTATAAAGGCAAAAGGCAAAAGTAGTGCAAGTTGCAGGGTGCAGGGTGCTGGGTAATAAATCACTAACTGCCAACAAAGTAACCCGATACTCGCTACTCGATACTCACAACTCACAACTCACAACTCACAACCTGATACTCGATACCCGATACTCGATACCCGATACTCGATACTCAAAACTCAAAACTCAAAACCAATAACTTATGAAAACGATAAAGCCCTGTCTTTTAAGATCCCTCCTGTTTATCCTTTTTCCCGTACTTCTTCTCTCCTGTACCCGTGGCCCGGAGCCGGTGGCGGAGAAAGTGTTTGCCACCTATGAAGGTCAGCCGGGGGTGCTGTCGTTCTACATCCCGCCGGGGATGGTCAACCTGGCCGTATCGGGATCGGCAGATGAGGAGCTGAAGGATTTTCTCTCACGGATGGAGTCCATTAAGGTGCTGCTGATAGGGGATGAGAAAACCCGGCAGCGGGATTATGCAAAACTGTATAAGGATACCGGGGAAAGCCTGAACAGACTCGGTTTCGAAGATCTTGTGGAGATCAACAACGAGGGAAACAAGGTGCTGATCAAAGTGCATGATGAGGGAGACAGGACCAACGAGGCGGTCGTTCTGATCAAGGGGGACGACGGCTTTGTGGCCCTGGCCATGCGGGGAGATATCGACATCAAACAACTGGCCAAAATGGCCTATGATTTCCATGCCGGGGATTTTAGGAAGGGTGGAAAGATGGAATGATGGAATATTGGAATGGTGGAATAATGGGGATGAGGATAAAGCGATAAAGCGAATAACAACTCCAAACTCTAAACTTCTTCAAGGGTGCAGGGTGCTGGGTGTGTTTCAATCATTCAATCATTCAATCAATCAATCAATCATTCATTCTCCAAATCCAGCACCCAAAAGTTATCCCTGTATAGATTTGTATAAATTTTCTAAAAGCGTATCTTTAGGGTTTCAATCAGTTTTTAATTTAATTCAAAAAAAATGAAAAAGAGTTTTTTGCTGTTCGCAATGTTCCTGTCCGCATCCGTTTTCGTACAGGCCCAGACCCTCGACAAGGTTCTGAATGAATATTTCAAGGCCACCGGCATGGACAAGTTCGCCAAGGTCAAGACGGTGGAGATGAAAGCCAAACTATCCCAGATGGGCATGGAGCTGCCCATGACCATCAAGGTGAAACGTCCCGATAAGTTCAGGATGGAGATGGAGATACAGGGACAGAAAGCCGTTACCGCCTATGATGGCAAGAACGGCTGGACCATCGCCCCGTGGGTGAGTCCCGAGCCCCAGGACCTGGCCGGAGAACAGCTGGAGAGGGCCAAGGAGCAGGCCGACCTGGAAGGTGATCTGTGGGAATATGCCAAAAAAGGACATAAAGCCACTTACATGGGCAAGGAGGACCTGGACGGCACGGAGGTATACAAGATCAAGCTGGAGAAAAAGAACGGGGATGTGCAATACTATTACATCGACACGGATTCCGACATGTTGCTGAAGACCACCACCACGACCAGTCAGAACGGCCAGGAGATGGAGGTGGAGAGTATTATGAGCAACTACAAGGACTTTGACGGGGTCATCCTGCCCACCAGCATCGAGAACAAGGTGAAAGGCACCGACCAGTCAGGCACTGTGGAGATCGAAGACATCAAATTCGATGTGGATATGCCCGATTCCATCTTTGCAAAGCCTGCCAAGTAGGTTTCTTTTCGTACGGTTTTATATCCGTCAAAACGTAGTATCATGAACAAGACATTTATTCCGGGGATCCTCTTCCTGGTCATCGGGACCTTTGTATCCCATGCCCAGGAGATGCCGAAGATCTCTTCGTACACTTTCAGCGCCATGGAGGCGCGGCAGATCGGTCCTGCCCGCATGAGCGGACGCATAGCGGCCATTGCCGGGGTGGACCGCGACAAACGTATCGTATATGTGGGCACGGCCTCGGGAGGGGTGTGGAAAAGCCGCAACGGCGGCCTCACTTTTAAGGCTGTCTTTGACAGGCATGTCATGTCGATCGGCGCCGTGACCATCGACCAGCAGCGGCCTGATACCGTATACGTGGGGACGGGCGAGCCCTGGACGCGCAACAGCACCTCCGTGGGAGCCGGTCTCTACCGCACCACCGACGGCGGTGACAACTGGCAGTTCCTGGGGCTGGAGAAGACCGAGCGCATCGCCCGCATCCTGATCGATCCCCGTGACTCGTCGGTGCTGTTCGTGGCGGCTCTGGGCCATCTGTGGAACAGTAACCCTGAGCGGGGTGTCTATCGTTCGAAGGATGGCGGGAAGACCTGGAAGAAGGTGTTGTATGTGGATGAGAACACGGGCTGCTCCGATCTGATCATGATCCCGGGACGGCCGCAGGTGATGTTCGCCGGTATGTGGGATTTCCGGCGCCGGCCCTGGACGTTCCGTTCCGGCGGCCCCGGCAGCGGTCTCTACCGTTCCGACGACGGCGGGGACACCTGGGAGAAAGTGACGGACAAGGTGCTGCCGCATGATTCGGTAGGACGTATCGCCCTCTCGGTGTCGCCGGTGATGCCCGGGCGTATCTATGCCCTGATAGAGTCGCCGAAGACCGCTCTTTACCGTTCCGACGATATGGGCGCCACCTGGCAGATGGTGAACAAGACCGTAGCAGTGAGTGAACGTCCTTTCTATTTTTCCAATATCATCGCCGATCCCGTGGACACCAACCGGGTGTGGAAACCGGGACTGATGCTGGGATACAGCAAGGATGCCGGAAAGAACTTCGACAGGGGTAACCTCATGAGCTTCGGCGGAGGGGTGCACTCCGACATGCATGCCCTCTGGATCAGCCCTGCCGACAATAATTTCATGTACCTGGGCACCGACGGAGGCGTTTACATTTCCAACGACCAGGGGAAGACCTGGCGGCTGTCAAAAGACCTGCCCGTATCGCAGTTTTACCATGTGAGCGTGGACAACCAAAAACCCTATTGGGTGTACGGCGGTCTGCAGGATAATGGCTCGTGGATGGGGCCTTCGGAAGGACCGGGAGGCATCGGCAACGCCGAATGGAAAAATATCGGCGGCGGCGACGGCTTCTATGCTTTTGCCGACCCTGACGATCCTTCCGTTATCTACAGCCAGTCGCAGGGGGGCGAGGTGAGCCGCGTCTATCTCAAGACCCGCGAGATGAAAGATATCAAGCCCTATGCAGACGAAAAGACCGGCAAGCTGCGTTACAACTGGAACACCCCTTTCCTCTTCGGCCCTTCGGGCGCCCTCTATATCGGCAGTCAGTATCTCTATCGTTCCACCGACAAAGGGGACACCTGGGAGCGTATCTCTCCCGACCTCACCACCAACGATCCGGCCAAGCTGCAGCAGGAGAAGTCGGGCGGGGTGACCAAAGACAATACCTCTGCCGAGAATCACTGCACCATCTTTGCGGTAGGGGAGTCGCCGCTGGACAAGGACCTGATCTGGGCCGGCACCGACGACGGCAACCTGCAGGTGACACGCGACGGCGGGAAAAGCTGGAGCAATGTGGTGAACAACATCCCGGACCTGCCGCCCGACACCTGGTGTTCGTCCGTCACACCTTCCCGTTTTGAGAAAGGAACGGCTTACGCGACCTTCGACGGTCACCGTACGGGGGATATGAAACCGTATGTATACAAAACGACCGACTACGGTATTACCTGGACTCCCCTGCGTGACGGAGCCCTGGAAGGATACTGTCACAAGATCATTGAGGATACGCAGGAGAAGAACCTGCTCTTCCTTGGCACCGAGTTCGGCCTCTGGCTCTCGGTGGACGGAGGAGAGCACTGGGCCCGCTTCACAGGTAACTTCCCGAAGGTCTCGGTGCGGGATATGGTGATCCAGGAGCGGGAAAATGATCTGGTGGTGGCCACCCACGGCCGCGGCATCCTGATCATCGACGATATCACACCCCTGCGCTACCTGACGCCTGAGATGCTGGCTAAGGATATGGCTTTCCTGCCCTCACGGCCTTATCTGCTGCGCAACCAGGGGTATACCCAGGAGTTCCCCGGCGACGGGGAGTTCATGGGTCCCAACCCTCCGGAAGCCGCTCTCCTGACCTATTACCTGAAAAAACGCCATATCTTCGGAGATATGCATCTGGAGGTGTACGGACCCGACGGGAAGAAAATACGCGATCTGGCCGCCGGAAAACGCAAAGGGATCAACAGGGTGCAGATGCCCATCCGTCTGAAACCCCCGCGTGTGCCTACCTCCAAGACCCTGTCTTTTGCAGGCTTCTTCGGTCCCATGCTGGACCCGGGGACCTACACTGTGAAGATCATCAAAAAAGACAAGGTGCTGCAGGGGGAGTTCGTGATCCAGGATGATCCTTCCCTCCCGTATACGGCTGAGGACAGAGCCCTGCAAAGAAAAACCCTGATGAAGGCCTACAACATGCTCGAAGATCTGGCCTTCCTCGACCGGCAGGTAACGGATGTGATGGAGCAGGCAGCAAAAACGAAAAAACAGGATATCCCGGGGAGCCTGAAGAAAAAGCTGGATGCCGTGATCACACAGATGCGACAGATCCACGGCAGTCTGGTGGAGACGAAGGCCGAGGGGATGTTCACCTCCGAAGAACAGCTGCGTCAGAAGATCGCAGCGGTGTATGGCGGTGTGGTCAACTACCTGGGACGTCCCACCAACTCGCAGATCGACCGGCTTGATGTGCTGGAAAAAGAGATGAAAGGATACCGTGAACAATATCAGGAGATCTTTGACACAAAGGTTGCGCGGATCAACATGGTCCTGGAGAAAAAAGGCCTGAAGGTCATCCGCCCTGTGACCAGGGAAATGTTTGACAAAGAGAAAAAATAGCGACGGGGAGGTCAGTGTTTGTTCTCGTTCCGGGCGGCTTTTTTCTCGGCTTTCTTTTCAGTCTTCTTGGCAACACCGGCGTTGGTAAGGCTCTCGAGGGTAAAGATACTGTCGCTCAGGCCCTGGTCCAGCTTGATACCGGTCATGGTAATGACGGTCTTGTGCTTTTTCTTCAGATCGGTCATCGTCACCTTATCGGACACCCAGTAATTACCGATCTTCTTGAAATGGTAAGAGGATTCCTTGAGCTTTTGTCCTTTTTTGTCGAAATAAACGATCTTCTCCGGGTAATGATGTGCTTTGTTCACCGCGACGATAAGCTTGCTGTAAGAGGCCTTCGGATCCTTGGGCTTAAGCTCCAGTTCCCATGAGGTGGCAGTGCTGTTCAGCAGTTTGGGGGTGTACCGTTCCGAGTAAGGCTTTGTAGCCATATCCTCCAGTGAAAAGTCCGATTTATTCAAACTGTTGCCATCGGCCATGTTGGTGATCTTCTTGGGCTTCTTGAACATGGGCAGGTAGATGTACATCTCTCCCGGCAGCGAGAGGGTGGCGATGCCTTTATCAGAGGGAGGATAGGTGTACACAAAAAGTTTCTTATCTGCTCCTTTCTGGAAGATCTCTGCTTTTTTGATCTTTTCCTTGTTGGTGTTCAGATCGGTCATCACCATCTCCAGGTTGAGCACTTTATCCTTAGGTGCGAAAAGGACCTTGTCCATCGCCTTCAGGATCTCCGGCGCCGTAGTCTGGGCCTGGACGCCTGCCGGAAGGAAGGCCTGCAGGAAGGTGGCTGTTATGATCACTGAGACCGTCAGTAAGCTTTTCCTAACAGAGGGGAGGGAATATATTGTTGCTGTTTTCATCTTTTTCGCTCTTTAAACAATTTTATTGCCCGCGAAATTAAAAAATATATCCAAAATTTTAGAGTATTCTGCTTATATCCTTTCAGCATCAGCCGGATTGAAGCAGGAAATTTTTTAATTTTTTTAATTGGGAGCCTTTGTAATTAACTGTGATCATATCCGGTCCGCTGTAGAATCTGAACAATACCTGCCGGGCTGTTCCGATCTTTTCAATGAGTTCCGGAGCCAGCGTATAATACATCTTAAAGATCTTTTTTTCATCTTTTGAATAACCGGTAACAACAGATACTTCCGAGGAGTCGGCAGCAGTGATGGTCTCGGTTTGCGTACTTGTTTCGGAATAGCTTTCGGGTTCTTCCTGCTCAAAGGTCAAGGGATAAGCCTTTCCGTCAACGATCAAAAAGATCTTGTCTTTTAACCTGTAAGCGCCTTTATCCATTATAAGAACGGCGTACACCTTACACGTGACATGGCCGGAGGGACCGGTTTCTTTCAGAAAGGTCTGCTTCAATCCGGCAAAGGGGGTTTTTCGTTCCTCTACTTTACCGGTAAAGAAGATCTTCCGTACCCTTTTTACGGAGGTGGCGATGTCGTTCTCTGTAAAAGTGCGGCTTGTCCTGGTTCCTATACATCCGTAAATCCCGATGATGATCAGCAAAAGCAGGGGCAGGAACCGGGCCTTTCGATAGGATCTTTTCATTTCGTTCTTTTTTATGAACACTGCAAAAAATCTGCCAATATGCTACCTGAATGCAGTATTTTTCTTTTATTTTTGTTCAACCTGGTGACAAGTCATTTGCAACAAGTCACTATATCCGGCCTTCCCGCCCCCTTGATCCCCTGAAGGGGAAATCCTGCGCGCAAAGGAATGCCAATTAAGGCTTGAGTGTATTTTGAATGCATCTGGAGCCATTAGAATTGTCACCAGGGCTGATGGAGTTTTTTGGATTCCAAAAGGTTAGACAGAGATATGGCAGATCACAGGTTTTACAAAGAGATGAAGCTTCCCGGGGAGAAATACCGTGAGGCTCCCCTTATCCGGCGTACAGTGCAGTGGATCTTTCTGCTGATCACCCTGTATACCGGCTGGCGCTTTGTCCGTTTTGTGCATTACCTGCAACAGGGCGGGGGAGAGGTGTCGCGCCCGCCGGGGGTGGAGGCTTTCCTGCCCATCAGCTCGTTGATGAGCCTGAAATACTGGATCCTCACGGGGGATTTCAATGCCATTCATCCGGCAGGACTGGTGCTTTTCATCCTTTTCCTGCTGATGGCCTGGGGCATCAAAAAGAGTTTCTGTTCGTGGGTCTGCCCGGTAGGTCTGCTCTCCGAATATCTGTGGAAATGGGGTGAAAAGATCTTCGGCAGGAATTTCACCCTGCCGGCCTGGCTCGACTGGCCCCTGCGCAGTCTGAAATACCTGATCCTGATCTTCTTTGCCTGGGGCATCTTTTTCGGCATGGATGCGGAGGCCCTGAAAGGATTTATTTATGGCGACTACAACCGGGTGGCGGATATCAAGATGCTGCTTTTCTTTGCCCACATCTCCGCCTTCTCGCTAAGCGTGATCCTCGGGCTTATGGTATTGTCGTTGTTCATAAAAAATTTCTGGTGCCGTTACCT
Organism: Bacteroidales bacterium; assembly: GCA_015486475.1. Classification (GTDB taxonomy): domain Bacteria; phylum Bacteroidota; class Bacteroidia; order Bacteroidales; family VadinHA17; genus DRPN01. Next base: position 2,417 of record WFRO01000450.1, on the reverse strand, counting down.
CTGTCCTTACGGGGCCCTGCTCGGCTTTTTCAGCATGTTCAGCCCGGTGAAGATCACCCGCAACCCCGATACCTGCACCGACTGCATGATGTGTACGGAGGCCTGTCCCGCCCACATACAGGTGCATAAAAAGATCCGGGTACGCACTGACGAGTGCACGGCCTGTCTTACCTGCACCTCGGTATGCCCCGAGCCTGACACGCTGATGCTGAGCCTCTCAAAGAAAAAAAAGAAGCCGCTCTCCGCCCGCACCGTGGCCTGGATCATCCTGCTCTCTTTCGTGCTGTTCACCGGTCTGGCCCGCCTCACCGGCCACTGGCAGAACAATATCCCCGTGAAAGAGTACCAGCAGCGGATCCATGAGATCAACAGCCCGGTGTATGAGCATACAAATTAACCTCTCACCACATCAGACTGCAATGATGAGTAGGGAGTAAGGAGCGATGAAGCGATGAAGCGATAAGCTCCGCCGCCGCCGTCCTTCGGTACGCCTTCGGCTACTCAGGAACCGGCTATGGCGGACAAAGGATGAAGCGATAATGAGATAATGCGAATAGCTTAATACATAAACTTTTAACTTTAGGCACTTTTAACTTTTAACTTCTTTTCAACTCCACACTCCACCCTCCACACTTCTTACATGCTCAGGGGGCCGGGGCGGACTATGTCCTGCATTGTTTTAAAATGGATTTGGCAGGAATTACTTGCCCAACGGTATCCTGATCCCTGCCGAGAGCATAAAGCCGGAACCGTTATAATAGATGTTCCCTTCATAATTGCCCCCGTCATTCTCACGGATCACATGGAGGCGGTTGATGTCACTGAATCCCTGGAAATAATTACCGTAAAGGGTGAGGATAAGACGGGGGAAGAGGGAGTATTCCGCGCCTATGCCGGCGTTCATGAGAAAAGTGGCTTTTTTCAGCCGGTACGCTGTAAGGTAATACCGGGAGGTGTCGGCGGGATGGATCCCGTCATCGGATATGCCCCATGAATCATCTTCGGCATATACGCCTGTGCCCTGGGTGTGTGTGAGCACCGACCCTCCGAGGGAAGCTGCCAGGGCAAAACGTCCCTTACCGGGAGAGAACCTGTACTTGATCTGCAAAGGGATCCGCATGAAACCGGTACCGCTGTAACGGAACCCGCCGCCATCCACAAAGCTGCCGTTGTCTTCGATCAGATAATCATTGGTGAAGCGTTGCGTATAGATGCCGGTCTCCAGCCAGAAGCCGGAGAAGAGGCGGTAACCTCCGTACAGGCCCAGAGCGATGTCGTTCCAGCCCTCTTCGGCATATACCTCCGGGTTGTCGTGGGAGAAAAAGTTCCATAGTCCGCCGATCTCCGTGCCGACATAAAAACGGGATGCCGAGAGCTGTTTTACCTTCTCATGGGTCTTTGTACGGGTCTCCTCATCGGGATGCTCCTGCCACAGGCGGCTGAGGGCATAGCTGACACCGAGGGTGATGCGGAAGTTGTTGCCGTTGGAGGTGTAGGCAGCCTCGTGTTCCGGCCCGTCGTTGACCGTATAGCTTACCTCCTGCTTCATCACCCCGTAAAATCCGCCCTGCCAGGCGCCTCCCAGCGAAAGCTGCAGGCCCCACCGGGTACGGTAGTCCAACGACAGTCCCGCCTCAAAAAGAGAGATGATCCGGTGATAATTGTAATAGCCCTGGTAAGAGAAACTGTAAGTGTTCTCCCCGTCATGGACCGAGCCATAACCCTCGCTCTGGGGCCAGTCGGGCGGATACGCTTTCGTCTTTTCCAGGTTGATACCCATCACATAACCCGCCGAAGGGGTGAGGGAGAACCGGTCGTTGCGCGTGTGCAACCGGTATTTTACAAGGAACGGAACCTGCCAGGAGTTCAGGGCATTGGAGGCGGAACCGAAAGAAGGCAATCCCTTGAAATGGATCCCCTGCCAGTACTGCACATGCCGGGCGCCCGTCTCCAGCAGGAAATGATCATTCAGGTCCTGCGAAAGGGTGATCCCGAAATATCCTCCCGGCAGAGCATCGTTCTTCAGGGCCCCGGCAGGGTCGCTGAGCTTGTACAGGTCTCCCTTGTACCCAAAATCAATACCCAGACGAAGACGGAGTGCCTGCTGGGCTGAGGAAGAAAAAAAGGGCAGAAACAGGAAAATAAAAAAGAAGAGAGACTTTTTCGTTTCCATGACCGGAAATATTAGATGATCTGATAATGTTATTTATGAAACGTAAAACGAGAAATAAATATTATCCGAAGACAATATTCTGCTTTATTCGCTGATCACGCCCGACCCGATCAGTTCGTCCCCGTCGTACCAGACGGCGAACTGGCCGGGGGTGATGCCGCGCTGCAGGTGTTCGAAGAGGATGTACATCCCCTCCTCCCGCAGGTAGAGGCGGGCCTGCTGCAGGGGCTGACGGTAACGGATG
>WFRO01000449.1 GCA_015486475.1 Bacteroidales bacterium | reverse complement strand
TGCATTATGTGGCCTTCCCGCCCCCTGACCCCCTGAAGGGGGAACCCTTACGCACGCTGAGTGTTGGATAGTGGGCGGGCATCCCCTTTAGGGGACCGAGGGGGCGTGACGGCAAATAGGGATAATAAATAGCAAAATTCAATATCATGCGATGAAGCGATGATGCGATAGTAAATCAGACTTTTCTCTTTATCGCTTCATCTCTTCATCGCTTCATCGTCTACTATAACCTCCGTCTCTACCGGCTCCTCCACGGCCTTACCGTCCTTTACCGTGACGAAATATGCCTTATACTTATCGCTGAGGGCGATGGCTTTGGCAGCCTTGCCGTTGCGGAAGATGATCGCTGCGCCGTCATCCATGGCATATCCCGGCTTGTATTCTCCCGAAGCCACTTTCTCCATGTAGAGAGGACGGCGGGGTCCTTCGCTGTGGTAGTGGGGGCTGTGACTGTAAGGTAGCAGGCCCAGACCATGGACGGTGGTGAGATGACCCGGCCGCGAGTCGGTGGTGCCCTCCTCGAACCAGCAGAGCGAGCCGGCGCTCCCGCCGGCCAGGATGATCCCCTTTTTGTAAGCCGCGGCCAGCACCGTATCGATGCCCTGGGCGTGCCAGATGGCCATCATGTTGAGGGTGTTGCCGCCACCCACCACGATGGCATCCATGCCGAGGAGGAAGTCGGCGAAGGAGGTCTTGGTGCTGTAGGATGAGATCCATACCTTGAGAACATAAGGTTCGACGGGCAGGTCGTGGCACCGCTCATACCAGCGCACGATGCCGTAAGGGTTATCGGCGCTGGCCGTGGGTACGTAGCAGATCTTCGGCCGTTCCTTGCCGGTCATTTTGGCGATGTAGGCAATGAAAGGCTTGGCCAGGCTGCCGCCCGTGGCTACGATGGTAGGGGTTTTGTTGATGGTCTGGCCCTGCAGGGAGGCAGGGAGAAAGGAGAGGAAGAGAAGAGCAATGAGCAATGAGTTCCGCCTCCGTCCCGATGTATCGGGACTACGGCGGACAAAGGATGAGTGACGGGTACGGGGCAATGAGAAGGTGAGACGCATGGCTACATTGTTTTAAGGTTTATGTATTAATTAAAGATCTTCACTTTTCAGACCTTTTTGACTCTTTGACTTTTCGACTTTTTTTGTTGACAACAACCCGCAGGCAGCGTCGATGTCCTGGCCGCGGGAGCGCCGGATGGTGGTGAGGATACCTTTGGCTTGGAGCCGGTCTCTGAACTGTTCCAGCTCTTTCATGGAGGGGCTTTTCAGTGTGCTGTCCGGGATCTCATGGAAACGTATCAGGTTGATGCGGCACTTCAGTCCGTTGAGCAGGCGGGCCAGCTCCTTCACGTGGGCCGGCGTGTCGTTGAGCCCTTTGAAGAGGATGTATTCAAAGGAGATGCGCCGCTGGCCGGTCCAGTCGTACTGCCGCACGAAGTCGAGGATCTCACGGATGGGATGTTTCCGCTGCACAGGCATGAGTTGTTGCCGTTCTTCGTCGAAAGGGGAGTGGAGGCTGATGGCCAGGTGGGCCTGGCTGCGCTCCATGAAGTCTTTCATCGCCGGCAGCAGACCGATGGTGGAGACGGTGATGCGGCGGGGGCTCCAGGCGAAGCCCCAGGGGGCGGTGAGGATCTCCAGGCTCTGCAGCACGGCTTCGATGTTGTCGAGGGGCTCGCCCATGCCCATATAGACGATGTTGGTGAGCTGCGGTCCTTCGGGCACCGACACCACCTGGTTGAGGATCTCACCGGCGGTGAGGTGGCCGTGGAAGCCCTGGCGGCCCGTCATGCAGAAGAGGCAGCCCATCTTGCAGCCCACCTGCGTGCTGATGCAGAGGGTATGGCGGTCGCGGTCGGGGATGTAGGCCGTCTCGATGAAACGGCCGCTGCCGGCAGGGAAGAGGTATTTCTTCGTGCCGTCGCGGGAGACCTGCTCGCTGAGGGGCGCAGCCAGGCCCACCTGGTATCGCTCTGAGAGACGCTGCCGTGCCTCTTTGGAAAGGTTGGTCATGGCATCCAGGGAGGTGACCCGCTTGTCATACAGCCAGCGGGCGATCTGTTGTGCGGCATAACGGGGCAGCCCCTCCGCCAGGACGATCTCCTGCAGCTCTGACAAGGTCTTGCCGAAAAGAGGTTCTTTCATGAAAAATGATCGTTTGGGACAAATGTAGTGAAAAGGATCCTTCGATACGCCTTCGGCTACTCAGGAACCGTCCTTCGATACGCCTTCGGCTACTCAGGAACCGTCCTTCGATACGCCTTCGGCTACTCTGAGATTAGCAATGAGCAATGAGCTATGAGAAATGAGTAGGGAGTAAGGAGTGATGAAGCGATAAAGCGATAAAGCGATGAAGCGAAAATAACTCCAACCTCCAGGCACTCCACACTCCCCGATTCCCACTGCGCCTTCGTCCCGGCTTGCCATCGGTCGCCAAAGGCTTGCCGACGGCGCTGCCGGGACTTCGGCAGGCAAAGCAGCAAAATAATGACTATCGAATGACTATCGAATGACTACTGTATGACTACTGTATGACTACCGAATGACCCCCATATGTTGAAATAAGGCAAAAGTAAAAAGGCATAAGGAAAAAGGAATTAGAAGGATGAATGACGAACGACGAATGTAGAAAGGGAATATTGGAATGGTGGAAGATGGGGGAATGACCAGCTACTTAATTTCGCGACCGAAGGGAGCAAATTGCACGAGCGTCAGCGAGTAAGTTTCGTGAGCGCAGCGAACTAATGACAAACGAATGACAAAAAAAGCAAAAGGAATTGGAAGGATAAATGTCGAATTGATTGGAGCATTTTTTTTATGACCTGAAATAAAAATTGTTTCCTTTGCAGGATCATCAACAGGGAGACAATATTGTGATCACGATCATAGGTACGGCCGGTCTGGTGCTCCTGCTGTCGGCATTCTTTTTCAATCTGCTGGGATGGCTGGGAACAGAAACTGTCCTCTATAATCTGCTGAACATTGCCGGGAGCGTCCTGCTGGCCTTTTATGCCGTCAAACTGGACAGTATCCCTTTTCTTGTGCTGGAGCTGACCTGGGGGGTGCTGGCACTCTACAAATTACTGTCCCTCCTCATAAAGAAAGATCGCTCCCCGGACACTTCACAGTGATCGGATCCCTTCCGGCAGGCAGATCGTGAGCTGTTCATAATATCCGTGGTCAGAACGGAATAATTTTTTATTTTTATACATTCAAATCATTCCCCGGACGGGAGATCCCACCCTGCCTGCAGGAACCAAAAACCATGGTCATGAATAAAAAATATTTCTTTTTGGCGGCTCTTTTCCTGGCCGCTGTTCTTTTTCCCGGATGTGCTTCTTCCGAAGGGGAGGGCAGGGTCCGGAAAGATCTTGATGCGGACTGGCATTTCTATCTGGGCGATATCAGCGGTGCTGAGCAACCCGGTTTTGATGATACCTCCTGGCGAACGCTTGATCTCCCGCACGACTGGAGCATTGAGGGGAAATTCAGCCGTGACAATCCGGCCACCCCGGGAGGAGGAGCGCTCCCCGACGGCATCGGCTGGTACCGGAAAACTTTTACCCTTCCGGCCTCGGACCAGGGGAAAAAGGTCTTTATCGACTTTGACGGCGTTTACATGAACAGTACGGTATGGATCAACGGTCACAAGCTGGGAACGCGGCCCTATGGGTATATCTCTTTCCGGTATGACATGACCCCCTATCTGCATTACGGGGATCAGAAGAATGTGCTGGCGGTGCGTGTGGACAACAGCAAACAACCGGCCTCCCGCTGGTATTCCGGCTCGGGCATCTACCGCAATGTATGGCTGGTGAAGACCGACCCGCTGCATATTGATCACTGGGGCGTTTATATCACCACCCCCGAGATCTCGCAGGATAAAGCAAAAGTGTCGGTACAGACCAGGGTCGTTGTCCCGGACGGGGAAAAAAGATCTTTCCGGCTGGAGAACATCATCTATGACGCCAACGGTCAGAAGGTCGCTTCCGCGAAGAAGGAAGGCCCGCCGGCCGGCAGCGGTACAGAGACGCTCGCCATGGAGCTGGAGGTGCCTGCCCCCGTGTTGTGGTCGGATGAGCATCCTTACCTGTACAGGGTAGTGACCCGCCTGGTGGCGGACGGGAAGGTGGTGGATGACCAGGAGACCGCTCTGGGGATCCGTTCTTTCCGTTTTGATCCGGACAAAGGCTTTTTCCTCAACGGCCGGTATGAGAAGATCCGCGGGGTGTGCGACCATCATGACCTGGGTGCCCTCGGAGCAGCCATCAACACCCGGGCGCTGCAGCGGCAGCTGGAGATCCTGAAAGGGATGGGGGTCAACGCCATACGTACCTCACACAATCCCCCGGCGCCGGAGTTGCTCGATCTGTGCGACCGGATGGGCTTCCTGGTGATGGACGAGGCGTTCGACTGCTGGAAAAGAGCCAAGAGACCCTATGACTACCACCTCTATTTTGACGAATGGCACGAGCGTGATCTCTCGGCCATGGTCCTGCGCGACCGCAACCACCCATCGGTGATCATCTGGAGCATCGGCAACGAGATCCCCGAGCAGCACACCCCGGAGGGGGCCGTGATCGGCAAAGAGCTGGCCACCATCGTCCGCGGGCTGGACAAGACCCGTCCTATTACCTCGGCGATGAACAATCCGGAGCATGAGAACAATTCCCTGGCCCGCTCCGGAGCCTGCGACCTGATCGGTCACAATTACCATATCGCCAACTGGGAGAAATTCCATGAGGTATTTCCCGGTGCCGTGTTCATCGCTTCGGAGACCACCTCGGCCATCGCTACCCGGGGGCATTATGATATGCCCTCCGACAGCTTGTTCCGCTGGCCCGACCGGGAGGCCAGGAAGATCGTCAATCGGGCGAAAAAGAAAAACAAGGAGGTGGATTTTATGCAGCTTTTCAGGGAAAACGGTATCATGAACCCCGATTTTACCTGCTCCTCCTATGACAACTGCTGTGTGCCGTGGGGATCCACCCATGAGGAGACCTGGAAGATCGTGAAACGCAATGATTTTATGTCGGGCATGTTCATCTGGACCGGTTTTGATTATCTGGGAGAGCCGACGCCCTATCCCTGGCCGGCACGCAGCTCCTACTTCGGCATTGTCGATCTGGCGGGCTTCCCGAAAGATGCTTATTACATGTACAAGAGCGAATGGACCGATGAGGATGTGCTGCACCTCCTCCCGCACTGGAACTGGCAGAAAGGTGATACGGTCGATGTGTGGGCCTATACCAACTGCGATGAGGTGGAATTGTTCCTCAACGGCCGTTCCCTGGGCAAAAGATCCAAACAGGGGGAAGAGCTGCACCTCATGTGGCGGGTGCCCTGGGAGCCCGGCGAGCTGAAGGCCGTGGGCCACAGGAAAGGCAAAGAGCTGACCGACGTGGTGAAGACCGCCGGCGTTCCCGCCCGCCTGGTATTGCAACCCGACAGGCAGGAGATCAGCGCCGGCGGCAAAGACCTTTCTTTTGTAGCCGTCACCGTTACGGACAAGAACGGTGTGCCGGTGCCTGATGCTGCCAACCTGGTGCAGTTCAAAGTGGACGGTACCATGACCATTGCCGGTGTGGACAATGGCTGCCAGACCAGCATGGAGTCTTTCAAGGCCGACCACCGCAAAGCCTTCAACGGTAAATGCCTGGTGATCCTGCGCTCCTCCGGAAAGGCAGGCACCACCACCCTCACCGCCACCTCGCCGGGACTGGAGACAGCCACGGTGAAGATCACGGAGAAATAACCGGATATTTTCAGTGAACCCTCTAAACGTTTTCCCATGAAACGAACAATGTTTTCCCTCCTGCTGGCAGCATGTCTGTCGGCAGGGCTTCATGCCCAGACCACACCGGTGCTGCAGCAGAATGACACTTTCCGGTCGGAGATCAGCCTGCTGGAGACCTGGATAGAGGCACAGATGTCCTACAAAAACATTCCCGGTCTGGCCGTCGGCATCGTGTATGACCAGCAACTGGTCTATGCAAAGGGCTTCGGCTACGCCGACCTGGAGAAAAAAACGCCGGTGACGCCACAGAGCCTCTTCCGCATCGCCTCCAACTCCAAGACCTTCACGGCCACGGCAGCCATGCAACTCCGGGATGAGGGGAAGCTGAAACTGAACGACCCCATCACGAAGTACCTGAAGGATTTTTACATCCGGAATCCTTTTCCTGATGCACCGCCCATCACCATCTTCAACCTCATGACCCATACTTCCGGGCTGCCCCGCGAGGCGGGGTTTCCCTACTGGACCGACCGGAAGTTCCCGACGATGAAGCAGATCATGGACTCTCTCCCGGAGCAGGAGATGATCTATCCTCCCGGTACCCGCATCAAATACTCCAACCTGGGCATGGCCCTGCTGGGAGAGATCGTGGCTGTGGCTTCGGGGATGCCCTATGATCAATATGTACGGGAGAACATCTTTCAGCCGCTGGGGATGCAAAGCACGAGCGTCTTTCTGAGCGAAAAAGATAAAAGAAGACTGGTCACGCCCTATAGCCACCGTTTTCCGGACGGTACGCGGCAGGTCATGCCTTTTACCGATGCCAAAGGGCTGGCCCCGGCGGCCAATATCACCTCCAATGTTGAAGACCTGGCCCGTTTTGTGTCGCTGCAGTTCCGCTCCGGGAAAAGAGAGGGAGCGCAGATCCTGAACGGCTATACCCTGCAGGAGATGCACCGGCCTCATTTCCTGAAACCGGACTGGAGCGGAGGATATGGTTTGGGGTTCCGTGTGTGGAAAGATGGGGATCTCTCCCTCGCCGGCCATGGGGGCTGGGTGGCAGGCAACAGGTCACAGATCTCTTTCATCCCTTCCGAAAAGATCGGGGTCATCGTCCTGACCAACGCCGATGATGTATC
>WFRO01000448.1 GCA_015486475.1 Bacteroidales bacterium | reverse complement strand
GGGCATATTTTTGTCCTTGTTAAGCCACCACTGGGCTCCGTATTCCCCTCCGGAGTGCGGGGCTGTCTGCCGTGTGTACTCCACCCATCCTGAAGGGAGGAGGGTGTCGCCGGCAAAGATGCCGTCGTGCAGGTACAGCAAGCCGAAGCGGGCCCAGTCGCGGGCCGTGGCATAGCTGTAAGAAGAGCCGACGAAAGTGCCGGAAGCATCGGCTTCCATCAGGGTGTGCAGCATGCCGGTGCGGTAGAAAAGCTGACGGTAAGGATAGAGATAATAATCCCGGTCGGAGAGAAAGGAGTGCCGGAGGATCCCCGAGATGATATTCGTGGTGCCGGAGGAGTAGTACCATACCGAATCGGGAGGCACGGCAGCCGGCCGGCCGATGGCATAGCGGTACATATCGCCAAAGACATAGAGCATGCGGGTCACGTCGGAGTTGTCGAAGTAATCCTCCGTCCAGTCCAGGCCGCTGGTCATGTGCAACAGGTTGTCGAGGGTGATGCGGTGGCGCTCATCGCTTTTCCATTCCGGGACGGGGGCGGGAGCGGATACAGTGAGGGCAAGATCTTTCACGCGCAGTCCGGTCAGGGCATTGATGATGCTCTTGGTCATCGACCATCCCAACAGAGGGGTCTGCGGCGTGATGCCCGGAGCATAAGCTTCGCCGATGAGGGTGTCGCGGTACACCACCACCACGGCCAGGGTCTTTTTCACGGCTTCAGCATGTGAAGGATCAATGCTGTTTTGCAGGATCGTGTCCAGCTTCTCTTTGTCGATACCGGCAGGCAGATGGCGGGGCAGGAGATCGCCCAGGGGCCAGACCACCGTATCGGGTGCGAAAGGAGGAGAGGGGAGGGTGAGGGCCTGCTTTTTTACCTGGTCCGGAGAGATATCGGTGACCAGGGCGCAGCCCAGACCGCGGCGAAAGACCGCCTTGCGACGGGCCATCCCCCACAGGGAGGCCGTTACGGTGCTGTCTTTGTAATTTACTTTGGAATGTGCGAGACTGATGGGGAAAAAAGAGAGCTCGCGTGCCTGAATGTCTTCGGGGGAGCGTTGCCCGACAAATACGCCCGAGCACATGCCCTTGGCGGCAAAGCCCGTGATGATCGGCACCCGTGGCCAGGCATATACAGTGATCAGGATGATCAGGCCCAGCAGGAAAAGATAAATGATCTTGCGTGTGATCTTCATGGCATCATTTTTTAGTTATTCTCTCGTAGATGTAAAAAGTGTAGTCAAAAGGGTTGCGCTGATCCGCCTTGCGGGAATCTTCGCTTACGATCTTCCACTCCCGCGGATCCAGCTCCGGGAAGTAAGCATCCCCTTCGACCCCGGTGTCGATGAGGGTGAGGTAGATCCGGTCGGTGAGGGACAATGTGGCAGCATAGATCTGGCCGCCGCCCACGATGAAAGCCTCTTCCTCGCCGTGGCGGCGGGCGTAGTCCAGCGCCTCTTCGATCGTATGCACCACCACACCTCCGGGAGCCTGATAGTGAGGATTGCGGGTGATGACGATGTTGGTGCGGCCGGGGAGGGCCCTGCCGTTGGCTTCGTAGTTCCTGCGACCCATGATGATGTGATGCCCGCGCGTGATACGGAAGAACCATGCCAGGTCGTCCGGCATGTGCCAGGGAAGACGGTTGTCACGTCCGATGACCCGGTTGCGGGCCATGGCAGCGATCTGGGAGATGAGCATCCGCTAAGCTTTTCGGCTAATATAATGAAAATGGTGCAGGTTTAGTAATATCTGTATTACGAACCACTAACCATTAACTACGAACTACGAACCACCAACTACAAACTACCAACCACGAACCACCAACCACGAACTACCAACCACGAACTACGAACCATTCTTACTCACATCCACCCCTTTCAGCACATACCGGTCATAGAGGAACAGGAAAAAGGCGGCAGAGAGGGCGATGCCCGTATAGAGCATCCACACTTTGTTGGGGTGGTAGTGGGACCAGAGGTACTGCGTCATTTCGGCAGGCGACATGTTCATCTTTTCGGCGGCCATCTTCATGTAGTCATTCTTGGTGAAATGCTCTCCCACCTGCGGGATGTTGAGGCCGCGGGCAGCCACCTCTTTCTGCAGCAGGGTGAACCGGGCCCCGATGTTGGCATAGGCCTTCCCGGAGAGGAGGCCGGCCAGAAAATGTGCGGCGGCGATGGGCAGGAAAGAGGTGCCCATATAAAGGGCCTTCTTGTCCG
>WFRO01000447.1 GCA_015486475.1 Bacteroidales bacterium | reverse complement strand
TGCAGAGCTTTGGGGAAGGTCCATACCCCCTGCGGCAGCGACTTCATCTGTCCGTTGTAATAAAATCCCAGGTTGTGCGGGTAGAGACCGGTCATGAGGGAGTTGCGGGAAGGTCCGCACATCATGCCCTGGGCCACGGCATTGCGGAAATAAACTCCTTCTTTTGCCAGCTTATCCACATGGGGCGTAGGCGGATACTTCGCGCCGTTGAAGCCCAGGTATTCATATTGCAGGTCATCTACCTCAATAAAGAGTATGTTCGGCTGTTGGGCCGGAGAAGATATAAAACTCCATCCTCCCACTGCCATCAAAAGAAGAATTTTCAAGGTTCTCATAAGTTTCCTGTCAATAAGATCAACATCCTGTCTCCGGTCCCTTCCCGGACTTTTAAGCAATTTGTCGTATAATGACGTATTCCGGGGAAAAACGTTGCATAATGTACAAAGCAGATCCACAACAGCCCGGTATCCGGTAAAGACAATGTCCCCGCTATTTTTTTAAATAGAAATCTTTCTTCATATCTCCCACGATCACGGCCATACGTCCGGGTTCCTGGTGTCTTTCCAGATCCGTCCCGACAAATGAAAAATCCGGTCTTCTCAGATGGAAATTCACGGTCATTGATGCTCCGGGCTCCAGATAGATCTTCCGGAAAGCCCTGAGCCTTTTCACCGGGGGTATGACGGAAGCTGTATAATCTTTCACAAAGAGGTCAATGGAATATTTCCCGGCCCTTTTCCCCTGATTGGTCACATGGACAGAGACGAAAAGGGTATCGCTGAAGGTGAGCGTATCTCTGCTGACAGTGAATCCGGTGATGGCAAACCGGGTATAGCTGAGGCCATAGCCGAACGGCCATTGCGGATCGTAATATTTTCCCTCCCTCACAGGAGCATCATAGGGAATGATGTTGCCCGTATAGCGGGGATAGGAGAAAGGAAGCCTCCCCGAGGGATCGGACCTTCCAAAGAGGGTGTTGGCGATAGCCTCTGCCCCCTTGCTGCCGGGGCGGTATGCCATGAGGATGGCATTCATCGAAGGGACGATATCCCGGATGATGCGCGGACGTCCCTCGGTGAGCACCAGGATGACCGGTTTACCGGTGGCTGCCGCCGCCCGGGCCAGGGAGAGCTGATCTTCCGGCAGGGTCAGGTCGTTGATGCTGCCGGGGCTCTCAGCATAGGCATCTTCACCCAGACAAAGGACAATGGCATCCACATTGCGTGCTTTTTTTCGCACGGCATCAATATCCCCGGTTGTGATCTTACCAAAATGGGGAGGTGCCACACTGATCACGTTCTTCCTGCCGTCCAGTTCTTCGAGCGCCTGACGGATATTTTTTGTGGCTTTCGGATAAAGCGAATCGATCGTGCCCTGCCAGCAATAGGACCAGCTGCCGTGGAGAGCTGCCAGTGAGTTGACCGCAGGCCCTGCCAACAGCAGCTTCGTACCTTTTTTCAGAGGCAGGACGGGATGACCGTGCAGGGTATCGTTCTTCAGGAGGGTCATGGTCTCCTCTGCGATCCGTAATGCCAGGTTCCTGTACCCTTGTTTCCCGAAATTGGTGAGAGCCTCCGGCTCCGGGAAAGGATCCTCGAAAAGCCCCAGGCGGTATTTGACACGCAGGATCCTGCGCACCGCATCATCGATCCGCTCTTCGGAAACCTTGCCCTCTTTCACCAGCGCAATAAGATCATGATAGAAAGAGAGGTCATAAGGCACCATGCTCATATCAATACCGGCATTGACAGCCATCATCACCGCTTCCTTATTGTTACGGGCCACATGATGCTGTTTCCACAGGGCAATGATATCTTCCCAGTCGGTGACCACCAGTCCCTCAAAGCCCAGCTCACCTTTCAGCACATCCGTGATCAGATATTTGCTGGCATGGACCGGCACGCCATTGACGGAGCCCGAGTTGATCATCACCGTAGAGGCACCCTGCTGTATGGCCACCCTGAAAGGAGGCAGAAAGATCTGCCGCAGCTGATACTCCGGGATCACGGCCGGTGTTCTGTCCTTGCCCGACTGCGGCACGGGATAGCCGATATAATGTTTTGCACAGGAAGCAACGGACAAAGGCGATTCCAGCCCCTGGCCTTCATATCCTTTGATCGCCAGCTTCCCCATCGCTTTGACCAGGAAAGGGTCTTCACCGAATGTCTCTTCGAAGCGCGACCAGAGGGGTTGTCTCCCCACCCCGAGCACAGGATCGAAATTCCACCGCACTCCTGAGGCCCGCACCTCCATAGCTGTCACACGCGCCACATGACGCACCAGACTGCGGTTGCGGGCAGCAGCCATGCCAATGTTATGGGGGAAGAGCGTGGAGCCCTTGATATAGGTAGCCCCGTGGATCGCATCCACACCGTACAACACAGGGATCTTCAGCCTTGTGTTCATCGCATCCCGCTGTATCAGCGTGATCAGCGAGTTCCATTGCTCCAGCGAGATCGCCTGCGACATGCCATCTACGGTAGGCGCATTCAGGATCGACCCTACCCCGTACTTCGAGATATACTCTTTCAGTTTCTCCTTATCCAGGATATTGTCGTTGTAAAACACGCCTATGGTGATCTGGGTCATCTGCCCCACCTTCTCCTCCAGGGTCATCTCAGACAAAAGAGCATTTACCTTGTTCTCCACAGGATCATCCCCGGTCACACTTGTCCTGCACGAAATGAACATAAGGACTCCCGCCATTA
>WFRO01000446.1 GCA_015486475.1 Bacteroidales bacterium | reverse complement strand
GTCTGATAGCGGCCGAGGCGGCCCGCGCCGGCAAGGACATCTGGTGTGAGAAGCCTATGACCCGCACCATCGGCGAGGGGATCCGCCTGGTGGAGGAAGTGCAGCGTTACGGCCGCATCTTCCGGCTTAACACCTGGTTCCGTTTCAGAGGCAATTTTTACGGGATGAACACCACCGTCAAGCCCCTGAAAAAGATCATCAACAGCGGCGTGCTGGGATGGCCCCTCAAGGTCACCATCAGCGGCGTGACGGGCTTCAACTGGAAGTTCTACTGGAGCGGCAAGACCAACCTGCCTCCCATGCAGGTGCCCCGGACACTGGATTACAATTTCTGGCTGGGCCCCGCCCCCTGGAAGCCTTACAACCCTGAACATGTACATGCCAAGTTCCGCGGGTACTGGGATTATGACGGAGGTGGCCTGGGAGATATGGGACAGCATTATATGGACCCTGTGCAATACCTCCTGGACAAAGATGACACCAGTCCGGTGAAGGTGGAGGTGGACGCTCCCCAGCAGGATTATTATGCCGTAGGCTCCTGGAGACGGATCGAATACACCTATGCCGACGGCTGTAAGATCATCCTGGACGGGGTGAACAAGGACAAGGACGCTGCCTATATCGAAGGCCCCAAAGGAAAAATTTACAAGGGCATGCGCTCTTCCATTCCCAACCTTGACAAGCTCATTGCTTCGCTGCCCGACCCGGAACCACAGGTGACCGACTTCCCCACGGCGGTGCGTACCCGCACAAAATTCGCTCTTAACGAACAGAACGGCCACCGCTCCTGCACCCTCGTCAACCTGGGTAAAATAGCGGTACGCCTGGGTCGCGATCTGGAATACGATCCGGAGAAACAACGCTTCATCAATGATGAAGGGGCCAACCGGCTGATCGATCAACCGATGCGGGCACCGTGGAGCCTGAGGGAAGGATGATCGATGAACGATGAAGGGCGAACAGAGGAAGGACGAACGATGATCGATGAAGGATGATTGGCGAAAGACGAACAGGGGAAGGAAGGAGGGGGAAGGATGATTGATGAACGATGAAGGGCGAACAGAGGAAGGGAGAAGGGGGAAGGAAGATCGATGAATGATGAACGAAAAGAGAATTAAGAATGACAAATAAAAATTAAAGGGATCGATGGATTTTTTGGAAGAACCGGAAATGAAATATAATCTGATAGGAAGGACCAAAAATTTTGCTATGGATTGTATTTCATTGACGGAGCATTTACCAAAATCTTACCTCGGGAATCATATCCGGGGACAATTGATCAGATGCAGTACCTCAGTTGCTTCCAATTACAGAGCAGCCAGACTGGCCCAGAGCAGGAAGGGTTTTATTGCCAAGATCAGCATCGTCATAGAAGAATCTGATGAATCCGAGTTTTGGTTAGGGATCATCGAGGAAAGGGATATGATCGATAACGAGAATGAAGTTTTAAGATTAAAAAAAGAAGCCCATGAATTGACATCCATATTCATTCAATCCAGGAAAACAGCACAACTAAAAAATCATTAGTAATATTCGTCGATCATCGATCGTCGATAATCCTTAAAATCTTCAGATCATGCGTAAATATTTATTTTCACTTCTGAGTTTTATTATAGTTCTGAGTTCACAGGTTGGAGCACAGGATAATCGAACATTGGAGACTAAGATCGCGGATATTCTGGCGCAGATGCCGGCCGGGGATCTTGTCTACCGCAACAAGCTGGTCTCTGAACTTTTCACCCTGGGTGATAAGGGCTTTGCCGGACTGGCGGCAATGGTCATCCCTCCCGGCACCGGTGATGATGCCGCCGCCCGCATGGCCATCAACAGCATGGCCAGGTATGCCTCGCAGCAGGGAAAAGAGACCGAAAAAAACTTCCTGGAGAAGAATCTCCTGACCGCCATCGATGCCGCCCGGGAGCAGGCAGTGAAGCGGTTCCTGATCCATCAGCTCAACCTGGTGATCAGCGATGCTGCCATCCCCGTGCTGCAGAAATATCTCACCGACGGGACGCTCTGTGAGCCCGCCACGCAGGCGCTCCTTTCCCTGGGCACGGAGCAAGCTGCTGCAGCCATCCTGGAAGCCCTCAAAAAGACTGCCCCCTCAGCCAACATCACCCTCATCAAAGCGCTGGGCGAGCTGCACTACCGGCCGGCAGCGCCTCTGCTCACACAGTATGTGGGCAACAAAGATGTCTCCGTACAGCGGGTCACCCTGCAGGCGCTGGCACGCATCGGCGATCCCGCATCGTACGAAACCCTGTGGAACGTTGCTGCCAACACTGCGGCTTACGAGCCCACGATGGCCCTCTCTTCTTTTATCACCTACCTGGACAAGCTGGGATCGGAAGGAGAGCTTACCCTATGCAAAAAAGGCGTGGATGCCATGTTGAAAAAATGCAGCGATCCGGCACTGCTGCACTACCGGGCCGATGCCGTCAACCTCTTCGCCCGCTATTTCGGAGAGAAAGCCCTGCCTCTGCTGTACAAAGAAGCCGGCAACCCTGACAAAGCCTACCGGGATGCCGTACTGGTCACGGCCCAAAAAATGGGGAACACTTCCGTGACAAAGAAATGGTATTCACTGGCTGTCAAAGCTCCACCGGAGGTAAAAGCGGATATCATCCGTATGCTGGGCAAAAGGGGTGATCCCTCCATACTGCCCCTCATCGAAAAGAAAAAAATGATGGACGATCCCGACGCAGGCGTACGGGAGGCTGTCCTTTTCGCCTACACTGCCCTCCGGGGCAAGCAGGCGCTGCCTGTGCTGATGGAACACATGCTGGCAGGAAAGGACATTGCCTATATACAAAAGATCTTGCTGACCCTGATCTCCCAAAAGGAGCTCTCTTATGTTGCCGGCGCTGCCGAAAAAGCCTCCGGCGAGGCGCTGGCTGCCTGTCTGCAGATCATAGGGGCACGCGGCGGCACGGAATATTTCCGGATGATCTACGAACATTGCTCCTCGGAAGATACTGTGGTACGGCAGGCCGCCTATGATGCCCTGCCGGGCACCGTAACAGGAGATCATCTCTCCGAAGCCCTGGAGCTCCTTATGGCCGCCAACAGCGATAAAGAGGTGGAGCAGGCCGGGAAAGCTGTCGCCATTGCAATGAAAGAGAGCCGGGACCAGCAAGCTGCTCTCGAGGAGCTCGTCGAAGTAATGGATGCCACAAAGAAGAAGGACCGCCTCATTGCCCTGCTCCCTGCCGCCGGCACCCCTGCGGCACTGGCCACGGCCGAAGATCTGTTCTTCGCCGAAAGCGGTGAGACACGCGCCACTGCCTTCCGGGCTATCACCCAATGGAAAGACCCCTCCGCCACATACACCCTCTACCGCATCGTGGAAAAAGGAATACCGGATTACCGCAACAAAGCTTTCTCCGCTTATGTGAAAATGATCTCTTCCGCCGACTTTCCCGACGAGCAGAAGCTCCTGAAGATACGCCGGATCATGCCCCTGGCCCGGGGAGGTCAGGAGAAGAGCGAGGCGATCACGGCCCTCGGCAAACTGCATATCTTCCCGGCCCTGATCTATACCGGAAAATTCCTGGACGATCCTGAGGTGAGCCACGAGGCAGCCCGTACCGTGGTGAGCATAGCCCTGCCCACGCCGGACGGAAAAAAAGGAATGACCGGGAAGATCGTCCGCGATCTGCTGACGAAAGCACTGCCTCTCATCACGGGCAGCGAGAGCGATTACCTGAAAGCACAGGTGCAGGACTACCTGGACAAGATGCCGCAGGACACGGGATTCGTCTCCATGTTCAACGGCAAGGACCTGAGCGGCTGGAAAGGTTTTGTGGCCAATCCCATCAAGCTGGCGGAGATGAAACCGAAGGAGCTGGCCAAAGCCCAGAAAGAGGCTAACCAAAAAATGCATGAGAACTGGAGCGTCAACAAGAACAGCATCGTCTTTAACGGCAAAGGACAGAACCTGGTCTCGGCAAAGAACTATGGCAACTTTGAGCTGTGGGTCGACTGGCGCATCACCAAAGGCGGTGACAGTGGCATCTACCTGCGCGGATCACCCCAGGTGCAGATCTGGGACACCTCCCGTCGCAACGTGGGAGCCCAGGTAGGCTCGGGCGGCCTGTACAACAACAAACGCAACCGCAGCACACCGCTGAAGGTGGCCGACAATCCCATCGGGGAGTGGAACACCTTCCACATCATCATGATCGACAGTATCGTCACGGTATGGCTCAACGGCGAGCTGGTGGTAGACCATGTTCCGTTGGAGAACTACTGGGACCGCAGCATACCCATCTTCCCCACAGGCCCCATCGAATTACAGGCCCATGGCAGCAACCTGGCCTTCCGCGATATCTACGTCCGGGAGATACCTCCCACAGAATACCAGCTATCGGAGGAAGAGAAAGCCGAAGGATTCGTACCTCTCTTCAACGGAAAGAACCTGGACGGATGGGTGGGCAACAAGACCGACTATGTTGTCGAGGACGGCATGATCGTGG
>WFRO01000445.1 GCA_015486475.1 Bacteroidales bacterium | reverse complement strand
GTGATATAAGCCTTCTCTCCATACCCCGAATTGTTCCAGGGTGAGTGCAGGTAATCCATGTCCAGGAGATAGCCCAGGCGCGGCCGTATGTCCCTGTGGCCCATTTTCAGCAAGGCGTAGGTATAGATGCGGTAAGAAAGAAAGACCCTGTCCTTCTCATACTCTTTCAACTCGTCCGACCAGGTGAAACTATTGGTATACTGCACCTCCAGCGAAGGCACAAAGCCTTTGTTAAAACGGTTCGTCGTCAGGTTGAGCGGCAGATAGATCCTCCCGGACAGCTCCTGTCTCAGCGGAAAAGTGTCCGGCAACTCGGCTGAAGGAGAGTTGATAACATACGCCCTCCCCCCCATGCTGTAATTCAGGTCCATCACAGGATATCTCCCGCTGAACGTCAGGTGAGTGATCAGCTTGTGCTCTCCGTTCATATAGGCATATCCCAGCGAGCCGTACAGTGTGCTCAGATAATTCTGGGAATAGAACACCAGTCCGGGGTATAACGGGATCTGGTCCATGCTGATGTTCTCATAATCAAAGTAAAAAGGCAGCCAGCTGTGTACCTTGAACAGATGGGTAAAACGGGAATATCGCTGCATGGGATGATCGGTCTGCGGTATATCTTTCCGCTCAAACGCCCCTTTTTCCTGGCGGGCCAGAGAATCGGCCAGATGGAGCGACACATCCCCGATCCGGGAGAGCGGCGTCCATTGCGAAGGGTTCAGGGTTTTCTCACCGGCATCATAACCATCAGCCGTATAATCCGAAAAAGCGATCCTTTTCCCGTCAGGAGAGACGGTCACATCCGTGGCCCCGAAGCGCGAATCCGTAACACGTAAGATATCGCCCGTCAGCGAGTCCCTGGCAAAAATATTATCCACACCCCCATACGTTGAATGATAAAGCAGATACTTTCCGCTCCAGGCCACCGATTGTATGTCCGCCCGGGAGGGTGGCAGCCACTGCTTCCACCGGCCCGTGCCGGTATTCACCTCTTCTATGCCTTTCCCCCGGTCATTCATCACGATCACCAGGATCCGCTCATTGTCCCGCCAGGTGGGCATGAAAAAACGGATCGTATCACCCCGGTACCAGGAGTGCAGCACCTGCCCGTTGCGGGTGTCGAGCACCTCCAGATAATGCCTGTTCTCCGTCGTCACCCGGACCACCGCGATCTTATGGCCGTCCGGGGAGATATCGGGAGAGAAATACCGTTTCTTCCGGGTAAAACGATACTCTTTCTCCTTTTTGATATCATAGATCTTGATATCCGACCAGCTCCGGTTCGTCCACCGCGGGTCATAAATGGTCTCTGCCCAGACGATCTTTCCCTGTGCCACGGAAAGACGTACCGGCTGATAATATCCCGGTACATGTACCAGGGTCTCCCGGCCCCCCGTATCCAGCAATACGAATTCCCTGATCTGGTCCAGACCAGACTTCTCGACCAGGATCACAGAGTCGTTGAGATACCGGGGGAACCGGTAGCTGGTATAGGCCCTTCTTTGCCGGGTATTGATCTTTTTGAAAGAGGGCGGACCATGCTCCCGGTCTTTCTCCACCCATTCCTTCCGGAGATGACTGAAAGTGGTATCGTAAAGTCTTTTTTTGGTGAGGCCTGCCTGCTTTTTCAGCGAGAAGTTAAGCGGATTGAATTGCCAGGGTTTCCGTGCCACTGCATCCAACCCTTTGTCCCAGAGCCCGGCTCCATATTTCGTCCTGGAGTAAGCAACGACCTGATATCCGTAATGGTATTTATCCGGGACAAATTTTTTAAATGAGCCCATAACCGCTTCATTGTAGTTCATCACTCCTCCTTTTTCCACTGCCATGGCCCGCAAGGCCTTCTCGAACGAAGGCAGCCGGCCGCGGCCGCTGTGCGACAACGCCGTTTCACTGGCTACTGCATCCCCTTCCATATACCAGGGGGGGATCATGACCACTATCCCTCCGGCAGCCAGATCCCCGGCAAAATATGAGAGCACCTTTGTGAAACCCTGGTTCAGCTTTTCCATCTGCACCACATGCCGCAATTCATGTTTGGCCAGTTGCTGCAAAGCGCCGTCCACGTATGAGGTGGGATCCGTCACAGGATACAGCTCCACACGCCGCGGCGCCCAGACGACCATCCCGTTGCTGACGACCGACCGGTCATGAACGATCACCGTGATCCTGCGGGGCTCACTGTGAAGACTGTGATCGACACGACTGTAAGTGTATTCGAACAAATTGGCCAGATATTGTGCCCTGTCCGAATAATCCTGCGGAAAAAGGATCCTGTAATGATCCGTGTCAATACGGTACCATCTCAGGGAGGCCGGATCCTGACCGTTGTTGAAGAACTGTGCATACCCCTCCTTCGGGAAGATCAGCATGCAGAACAACAGCATCCACATCGCCTTTCTCAAGATCATCCGGAAACGTATTGTTTTCCTCATCTTCTCAACATCTCCTTTTTTATCCGGCCCGGCCGGCCTTGCATTTCACGGAGACCGGGGCGGCCTTAAAAACACGTTGGCCTATGGATCTTTGATGCGTAATTTGGGTTAAATTTCGGACATCCCGTAAAAAAGCGTTATTTTCGCCCTTAAATTTAAAATATTTCGGTCAAATTTTGGTTTCCTTTTAAACCCGGCATAACAGACATGAACAAATACAAACGCATCAACAACATCACCGGATGGGTGGTTTTCGGTATCGCTGCTTTTGTTTACCTCTCCACGATCGAAGCCACGGCCAGTCTCTGGGACTGCGGAGAGTTCATTGCCACCGCTTTTAAGCTGGAAGTGGGCCATCCTCCGGGAGCGCCTTTCTTCCTCTTTCTGGCACGTTTTTTCACGCTTTTTGCCGGAAAACCCGAGCTGGCAGCCCGTATGGTCAACTCCATGTCGGCGCTGGCCAGTGCCTTTACCATCCTCTTCCTTTTCTGGACCATCACCCACCTGGCCCGTAAGATCGTGGGGAAAGCAGGCGGGCTGACCACCGGCCAGACCATCGCCATCATGGCCAGCGGCGTGGTCGGCGCCCTCGCCTATACTTTCTCCGACTCTTTCTGGTTCTCCGCTGTTGAAGGAGAGGTATATGCCACCTCCTCCCTGTTCACGGC